>CAZXIF010000106.1:0-6624 GCA_964640395.1 uncultured Gammaproteobacteria bacterium
GTCGCGGTCAACGCACCAAAACCAATTCTCGCACCGTCCGTGGCAATGTACGCAAGACCATGGGTAGCGGCCGTAAAGAAACCGGCCTGAAAACGTAAGTAGTTAATTAGTTTATTAGTTCACTTGTCGCGATAGTTGACCATTAAACTAATAAACAATTAAACTAATAAACTTTTCTTTCAATTAAGTATGACTGAACAAACTAAAAAAACTCCTCAGAACGCTGCCGCCCCAAAAACAGATGCCAAGGTAGAGGCGCCGGGCAAAGTAATTAAAAACAAAAAGAAAAAAATCGTTAAGCAAGTGCCGCGCGGGAGTGTTTATATTCAAGCTTCCTACAACAACACCATTATTTCGGTTACCGATCCGAATGGCAACGTCTTAGGTTGGGCATCGTCTGGAGCCAGCGGCTTCAAAGGCCCTAAAAAAGCCACCCCATACGCCGCGAGTGTTGTCGTAAAAGAACTCCTTACCAAAATTGCTGATTACGGTTTACGCGAAGTTAACGTATTTATCAAAGGCATCGGCGGAGGCCGTGAGAGCGCCATCCGCGCCTTTCACATCAATGGCTTGAATGTTTTAGCCATTACCGACACCACCCCGATTCCACACAACGGCTGCCGCCCCCCGAAGCGACGCCGAGTGTAATATAATTTCCAATTTCTAATTTCTAATTTCCAAACAATTTTCAATGTCACAATGACTCAATTATCAATCACCATTGAAAATTGCAAATTGAAAATTGAAAATTTTACCAACGCTATGGCTCGTAATTTAGAACCAAAACACAAAATCTGCCGTAAATACGGTGAAAAACTCTGCGACTCGGTCAAATGTCCGACCGCCCGACGCAGCTATCCGCCCGGCCAACATGGTCCGAATCAAAAAGGCCACAAAAAAGTCTCTGGCTACGGTCGACAATTGCGTGAAAAACAAAAAGTTAAAAAAATCTACGGTATTTTAGAACGCCAATTCAGCAACTATGTCGCTGAAGCCGCCAAGAAAACCGGTGACACCAGCATCACCTTGGTAACGTTCCTGGAATCCCGCCTTGATAACGTCGTGTACCGCTTAGGCCTCGCCTCATCGCGCCGCGCCGCTCGTCAATTGGTAAGTCACGGTCATATCGCCGTGAATGGCAAAAGACTGAATATCCCTTCCTACCGCGCCCGCGTTGGTGAATCGGTCGGAGTGGTAGCCGCTGCCAAAGGCAAAACCATTTTCCAACCACTACCTGAAAAGTTAGCGAAAGTAGAAACCCCGGCCTGGCTCAGCCTCGATGCCAAGACACTCACCGGAAAAGTCCTTAATTCCCCCATAGTGGATAATCTTCATTTTGACGCCAAGTCAATTATTGAATTTTACTCTCGTTAATTTCTGTTTTTTTGTCTGCCTTGTCGGCCGGCAGCGCAGACTTCCCGACCTAGTCGGGATAAACTACTTCAAACACTATGGAAAATTTTCTTCTCCCCGCCAAAGTTGACTTTCAACCAGGCGCTACGCCATTTTCTGGCAGTGTCACTATCATGCCTTGTTTTCACGGCTATGGTACCACCCTTGGCAATGCCCTGCGACGCGTACTATTATCGTCGCTCCCTGGTTCAGCTGTAGAATATTTTAAAATTAAAGGCGTGCAACACGAATTTAGCACTGTTGAAGGAGTCAAAGAAGACGTCATGGAAATCATGTTGAATCTAAAACAACTTTCCGTGGCTATCTTTTCTGAAGAGTCAGTTACCCTACACCTCACCAAAAAGGGTCCGGGCATAGTTACCGCCGCTGATATTGAGCCCAATGCTAGTGTAGAAATTATCAACAAAGACCTAATTATTGCCAACCTCACGGGCACCAAAACTCTAGATCTGGATATTGTAGTCGGCAAAGGCCGTGGCTACAAACCAGTCGAAGAAAAGAACAAACAAAATTATGATCTGGGTACGATTGTTATGGATTCAGTCTACACCCCGGTGAAAGATGTTGGTTATAAAGTGGAATATACCCGCGTGGGCGACATTACCAACTACGAAAAATTGGTTTTGGCCATCGAAACCAATGGCACTATTTCTCCCGAAGAAGCTTTGCGCCAAAGCACCGAAATTTTAATGAATCACTTTACCATTATTTTAGACGGCGTCAAGCAAGCTCTCCCGCTGGCGGGAATGAGTGAGACTATGCTGTCAGAATCAAGCGAAGAAATTCCTGTAGACACTATTACCGAAGCAGAATCCGAAGTAACTGTCAAAACAAAAACTAAGAAAGCCAGTAAAAAGAAATAAATGTATTATTTGTTAAACCAGTGATTAATGGAAAAATTTGTATCGTTTTACGTGTATCGTGTATCTTGTAACCTATGCGTCACCTCAAAAAGAAAGTTACCCTCGATCGCAAAGCCGCCCCTCGCCTGGCTCTACTTACCAACCTGGCCGAGAGCTTGATTTTGTACGAAAAAATTACCACCACCAAAGCCAAAGCCAAAGCCGCCCGTTCCCTGGTAGAGCGTCTTATTACAAAAGCGAAACCTGGCACACTTAGCGCCCGTCGCCAAGTAGGCTCCAAGCTATATACAGAAAATGCTATTAAAAAATTAATGGTTGAACTCGGCCCCCGCTACGCCACCCGACCCGGCGGCTATACCCGCATCACCTCCCTTAAAAACCGCAAAGGCGACGGCGCCGAAGAGGTCCTACTTGAACTGGTTTAAAAAATATTTTGTTTATAAATCATTTTCATTGCCGCACCGGCTCAATTATCAATCACCATTGAAAATTGAAAATTGAAAATTGAAAATTTCGAAAGTATGTCCCGCATCACTCGCACCAAGTACACCCTAGACGCCTCCCGCCAAAGCCCCGGCCGCCTGGCCACCCAGATCGCCGGCTTGCTTATGGGCAAGCACAAAGTCAGCTACGAGAGACATCTTGATAATGGCGACAAAGTCGTCGTCACCAATGCCGACAAAATCGTCTTTTCCGGAAAAAAATTAGATCAAAAAGATTACAAACACCACACCTTGCATCCGGGTGGATTGAAAAGCAAACCAGCCAAAACCATGCTGGCCGAAGATCCGACCGATGTTATCAAGCACGCCGTCGTAAAAATGTTGCCCAAAAACAAGCTGCGCGAAGCCAGAATGCGCCGGTTAACCTTCATTAAATAACCGCTATGACCAAAATCAACGCTAAAGACGATAAAATTAGAACCGTTGGCCGCCGTAAATCCGCCTCGGCTCGGGTAAGAGTATTTCCTGGCAGTGGAGTCATCACCGTAAATGGCAAAACTCTGGCCGAATATTTCCCCTACGCCGAGTGGCAGGAAATAGTTAAAGCGCCGTTGAAACTCGTGTCCAAAGACAAAGATACCGACGTAACCGTCAAAACCGACGGTGGCGGTAAAAAAGGCCAAGCCACAGCTATCCAGCTCGGCATCGCCCGTGCGTTGGTCATCTGGAACGAAGACCTCAAGAAGACCCTCAAAACTCTCGGCCTTCTTACCCGCGACGCTCGTGTCAAAGAACGCAAGAAGCCTGGTCTAAAGAAAGCTCGTAGAGCGCCACAGTGGAGCAAACGCTAAAATCTCCGCCACACAAACTACCTGCTGCCCACAAAACCCGTCCCCAACGGGTTTTGTTTATTGAAAAAATAAGCTACAATCAAGCCATTCCTATGTACCCAGCTGACACCATTAAAAAAATCCACCGAGAGCTTTCCACCCTGTTCGCGTCTCATAAAGTGTTGCTGGGGGGCAGCTACCTCTACGGCCATGCCACAGACCAAAGCGACCTCGATTTCTACATAATCACGACCTTTCCCTGGTCCATTTTTTGGCACCACCAACACTACGCAACACTAGTAAACAACCTAAAAACCGAACTAAACACCCCTAATCTCAAAATCCTCATCGTCCCCAAACTCTTCTTCCGCCTCGGCTGGTACTACATTTACGGCCAAGACATAGATGGAAAAATCTACTGTTCAAAGGTGAATAAAAAAATAATCTTCCGCACCACCATAAAACTGGCTTACTTCCACTACCTAGGATTTTTAGTCAAAACAAACAAAGCGGAAAGATGGTGCGCCCTCCGTAAAACCGCCCAACAGCTTGCGGCGGCGATAGTTATTTATTCAGACGCCCCACTCGTTCAACCGATTTTTTCCACCACTAACCTTATCAAGCAACTGACTGCTCTTGGTAATAAAGAATACCTAGTACTCATCAAAATACTATCTACCTCCGATCAAACCCCAACCGAACTAGAACAAAACGAGTGGAGTAGGGGAGTGAGAACTCTTCTTAACCAAGTTTTCGAACAGGGAAAAACCTGGTTATCTTTTTACTTTCCAAATTACCTCATCTATAATCTCCGCTTCATCCCCAAAGGTAACTTCCAGTTCCTCTTTACCAATCCCGACCGTCGCATCATCACCGAGCTCAGCTCAGGGGTGAAATCTAACGAAAATAGGGCAGAGCAGTACGAAATAATCAAACAAAAAGTCCTGTCCGTTCTCATTTTCTAATTGACGGTTTAGTCTCAATGGACTATCATATTTGTATCTTTTTATGTGTATCGTGTATCGTGTCCTTATGAACGAAGTCATCTTCGATATCGAAACCCAAAACACCTTTGCCGACGTAGCCAATGATTTTAAAAAACTCAAAGTCTCGGTCGTTTCCATCTACCGCTATGAAACCAATACCTACGAAAGCTTTACCGAATCAGAACTAGGCAAACTCTGGCCCATTCTAGAGCGCGCCGACCGCCTGATCGGTTACAACAGCGAACATTTTGACATTCCCGTCCTAAACAATTACTACCTCGGTGATTTATCCCAACTGCCTCATTTAGACCTGCTCAAACAAATCAAAGCCAGTTTAGGTATCCGCTTAAAGCTAGACGACGTGGCCCAAGCCACCCTTGATAATGTCAAAAAAAGCGCCGGCGGTTTACAAGCCATCCGCTGGTGGAAAGAAGGCAAGATCGATGAAATCAAAAAATATTGCGAACAAGACGTGCTAGTAACCAAAGAAGTCTACGAATTTGGCCGAGACAATCGGCAATTATTCTACAAAACCCTTACGAATGAAGTGACTCCTTTTGCCATTGATTTTAGTTTTCCAAAAAACGCAACGACCGCTGGCGTTAAAAAAGCCATAAATCTAACGCTGCCATTTTAAGTATGCTCACCAAACCATCCCAACTCCGAAAAGTCTACCTCGATCATGCTGCCACTACCCCCACCGACCCCCGCGTAGTCACCGCCATGCAACCCTACTTTACTGAAATTTTCGGCAATCCATCGTCACTCTATAGCGCCGGTCAAACCGTTCACAAAGCGATTCAAGGCAGCCGCCAACAAATAGCCAATATTCTTGGCACCGTTGCTGACAGCATCATTTTCACCAGTGGCGGCAGCGAAGCCGACAACCTAGCTATCTACGGCGTCGCCCGAGCCAACGCTACAAATGACAAACACATTATAACCACCAAGATCGAACACCACGCCGTGCTACACCCTTTGGAAGACTTGGCCGCCGAGGGGTTTGACATTACCTATGTTCCAGTAGATTCCACCGGTCGCGTTGACCCCTTCGACATTATCAAAGCGATTCGTCCAGATACTATCCTGATTTCCATCATGTACGCCAACAATGAAATTGGTTCTATTGAACCCATTGCTGAAATTGGCAAAGGGATACTCAAACATCGACGTGAACACAAAACACCATACCCGTATTTTCACACCGATGCCTGTCAAGCCACCGGCTATCTAGACCTAAATGTCGAACGCCTCCACGTCGACCTTATGACTATCAACGGCAGCAAAATGTATGGCCCCAAAGGAATCGGTGCGCTATACGTCCGACGTGGAGTAAAATTAAAACCGTTAATAGTAGGTGGCAGCCAGGAATCAAGACTACGCGCCGGCACCGAAAACACTCCCGGCATCGTCGGTCTCGCTACCGCCCTAACCCTGGCTCAATCTGAAAAAGAAGTAGAAACCAAGCGCGTACGCGACTTGACTACTTATTTTTGGCAAGAACTACAAAAACAAATTCCCAACATCACATTACACGGTCCGACAATTGGTAAAAACAGGCTGGCCAATAATCTGAACATCGCCTTCAGAGGTCTAGAGGCCGAAGCGCTGCTGCTCTATTTAGACAGTTGCGGCATCATGTGCTCAGCTGGCTCGGCCTGCACAGCGCGCTCGACCAGTGTATCGCACGTTCTGCACGCCATGGGAGTGGCTGACTCCGAAAGCGAGGCTACCCTACGCTTTTCTCTGGGCCACAGCACTACAGAGGAAGACATTGATTATGTACTGGAACACTTGCCAAAAATGGTGATAATGCTACGGGAAACTGCCTCTCTACAATAATTTACATTTACCCCTCTTTTTGCTAGCATAGGCCTATGGAAAAAGGCAATCTCTACATCGTCGCCACTCCCATCGGCAACCTAGACGACATCACTGCTCGTGCTTTGGCCACCCTAAATAACGTAGACCTGATCCTCTGCGAGGATACCCGGGTGACCCGCAACCTACTCGAACATTTTAAAATAAAAAAACCCGTCGACAGCTATCACCACCACAGCGACGCCAAAAAAGTCAAAGAGATTATTAG
>CAZXIF010000107.1:0-13204 GCA_964640395.1 uncultured Gammaproteobacteria bacterium
ATAAACAAGCCCGATTTAATTATGATGTCCTTGAAACTTTTGAGGCTCGTTTGGTATAATCCGGACCGGAGGTAAAAACGGTCAAAGCCGGCCAAATAAGCAATAAGGAAGCCATTGACACGTTTCACGGAGCGAATGCAGCGCTAACGAACGCTCATATTTCGGCTTATAAAGCGGCTGGACCACAACTTGATTATGAACCAACCAGAAGTCGGCAGCTGCTATTGAAGGCCAAAGAAATCGACTATTTACGCGGTAAAGCCCTGGAAAAAGGCTTGACAGTCGTGCCTCTTAGCGTGTACACTAAGAAACGCTTCGTGAAAGTGCAGATTGCGGTAGGAAAGGGACGGCATGCGTATGATAAGAGGGATGTTCTGAAGAAAAGGGATATGGATCGGGAACTGAAAAGAGAGACTTAGTGATTAATTTGTTTCCTTACCAGTCAATAAATACAATTTACAATTTTCAATTTCTAAACAATGCTTAAATGTATTAATTTCCAATGTTTAAAACATTGAGACATTGTAACATTGTAAATTGTTTGAAAATTGAAAATTAGGAATTGGAAATTTTCAATCGGGAGTGCTGGGTTTCGACAGGAAAACCCCTTGGTACTTGCACGTCGAGTCGGCCATCAGGCTCGTTAAACTGGGTGGCAAATTTATAAGTGCCAACTTATATTCTAAAGCCTCACGTTTCTTAGCGAATGCTTTTAGCACCGCTAACTCGTTTGCGCCGTCAATGGCCTAACGGTCGTTGTCCATCGCCGCAGCAATCACTGGTAGCTGAAGCGCGGTGAAACCCACCAGTGGTAGGACTTTGCTCCGCCGTCAGCAGGGGCAGATCCGAAATACTTGACTGACTTACCCGTGGTTATTTCCGACGCTTTTAAACTCCGGGGACATTACCAAGCTTCGTAAACGTGTAGCATGGTATCACTGGCTTTCTTGGACGCGAGTTCAACTCTCGCCACTTCCACGAAATTTAGTCCTGAGTACTTAGTCCTAAGTCCTCAGTCTGGAATAATAATTTTTATTTACCAACTAAGGACTAGGGACTCGTTCATAAATAATTTCACCCCATTGGTAATATTACTTCCTGATTTCATCTAAATCACAGATAAGGTAAGGGTGATGTTTTTTGTGGATGAGCCCTAGGTACTGAGGACTAGTAGCTATCACTTATGCGTATATCCCGTCGGTCTCGTAAACCCGAAGATCATAAAAAAATTCACTTTTACAACGAAGGAATTAGCACTCCGGAAGTTTTTGTATTGGACGCGACTGGGAAAGCTATCGGCGCGATGTCTACAGCCGCGGCCTTACGCTTGGCTCGCGAACAGGAATTGGATTTGGTAGAGATCAACCCCAAAGCCACTCCTCCGGTGGCAAAAATCATTGACTACGGACAATTCCGCTATGCCCAGGAAAAAGAAATTCGCTTGCGTAAAGCCCACCAGCATGTGATCGAAATAAAAGGAGTGCGGTTGTCACTGCGCATCGGCAAGCATGATATTGAGATCAGAAAAAACCAGACCTTAAAATTTTTGAATGATGGTGACAAGGTAAAGGTAGAAATTATTTTGCGCGGCCGTGAAAACCAGCAAGCCCCCCTGGCCTTTGATATACTGAAAATTTTTATTGCTGACGTAAACAAAATGGTACCCGTGCGCTTGGAGCAAACGGCGGAACGCCAAGGCAATAAGGTGACAGCGATTATAGCCAAATCATAAAAACATTAAAACACAAGAACAATGAATTTCCCCGCCGCAAGCGGACGGGGTATCCGATCCGTTGCGTTGCTATCGGAAACGCCGCAAGCGGCGGAGAATTGACCCAGAGGGATTAAAACAAGTGACCGATACAATGTTTTAATGTTTTAATGTTTTAATGTTTTAATGTTTTAATGTTTTAATGAATATGCCCAAATTAAAAACCCACAAAGCGACCGCCAAACGATATCGGGTCACCAAGACTGGCAAAATTGAGAAGCGAGCCGCCGGACAAAATCATTTTAATGGTCGAGAAAACGGTAAAACCGGACGTAACAAAAAATCTGATGTGATCATGAGCAAGACGCTCAACCGGATCATGCAGATTAATTTACCACATAATTAAGATATCGAATCAAGAATTACGAATAAAGAATTAAGGGTAAAAGATTTTAATACTTTCCGTAATTCGTAATTCGTAATTCGTAATTGTAAAACTATGACACGTATCAAAGGTGGCATGCTCCACGCCAAACGACGCCGCGGTATCTTGAAACATACCAAAGGTTTTAAGTGGGGACGCAAATCCAAAATCAAGGTGGCCAAGGTGGCCAAGATGAAAGCCGGCCAATATGCCTTTGATTCTCGCCGCATGAAGAAGCGTACCGCCCGCAGCCTGTGGCAGATCAAAATCAACGCTGCCGCTCGCAAGGTAGGCATGACGTATAGTACGCTGATGGGAGCCTTGAAAAAGAAGAATATTTTATTGGATCGCAAGATCTTGTCCCAGATGGCGGCCAAGAGTCCGGCTATCTTCAATAAGATCGTCGAAATGGCTAAGTAAAGGGGCTCAGAAGAGATATACAGATTCATTTTAAATCCCTGCACCTAAATGGTCAGGAATTTAAAAATTGGAAAAAATGCCTCTAAAACTTAATTTATGCCTCTACGGTGTATAAAGCAACAGGTTTTTTGTGTTTATCCACATTGACATATTTGACAAATAAACCCTTGTTTGCTATTATAATTCTCTACAAAAGACCTTGAAATGTGTTTGGTACGTGGTGGTGGTACCCCCTCCTTTACCACTTGCCTATTACCGAACACTTCCAGGGTCTTTTTGTTTAAGATTGACAGTTTTTTTAAAAGCAAGTATAGTGTTGGGACTATTATTACATAGGAGAGGTATAATTTTCAATTTCTAATTTGCAATTTTCAAACAATTTCCAATGTTTCAATTTTTCAATATTACCATTGGTGCATTGAAAATTAAGTCATTGTTTAAAAATTGAAAATTGAAAATTATAAATTGACTACCTGGGTCGGTAGTTCAACTGGTTAGAGCACTGCCCTGTCACGGCAGAAGTTGCGGGTTCGAGTCCCGTCCGACCCGCTGAGATTTTTTACTTCAATTTGTTAGAGCATCCCGACTCAGTCGGGAAAGTTGCGGGTTGTCCACTCCAGTCGAATGACTGGACGAGTCCCGTCCGACCCGCTACGAAACGATACTATAACACAGCCCATGTCACGCTGTGTTATTTGTAGGTTGATAAGTAGGGTTTGACAGTGGGCAAATAGTTAGATATACTAAAAATAGTCTAATTCACTTTTTGTACATTATGGTACCAAAACTGAATCGGCTTCAAGTCGCTGAAAAGCTAAAATTCATTTGCTTAACCCTCTTTACTCCGCAGGAATTTGCCGGGGTATTTGAGGTTTCCGCGAACACTGCCACGAGCTTCATTAAACGCAATGTAAAGAGTGGATTATTCATAAAATTGCGCAATAAATTTTATTCTCTAAAAGATGCTGCTCCACCGCGTTTCTTTGTGGCAAACAAACTCTATGAACCATCATATGTTTCTCTCACCGCCGCTTTGTCGCATTATGGCATTATCCCGGAAGGGGTGTATGCCACTACCTCTATTACTACAAAGGCGGGCCGCGAATTTAATACACCCAAAGGCGTTTTTATATATCAGCGCATTAAAAAAGAAGCGTTCACCGGTTACTCCTTGAAATTTATTGACAATGATAAAGTACTGATTGCCGATCCGGCCAAAGCTCTGGCTGATTACCTTTACTTTGTGGACTTAAAGAGAGTCTCTTTAAACGACCGACTGAAGTTAAAAAGTATAAAGAAATCTGTCCTTCTTGAATTTGTAAAGCTGTTTAAACGTCCCGGCATGCTTAAATTGGTTGATCATATCTATGCTGAATATAAAAAACCTCGAACAATTTACTGATCGGGCTCAGACTTCGATAATCAATGTAGTGCGGGAATATTGCCAGCACCTATTCTTGTCTTATTTGTATAAACAACCAGGGGCCGAAAAGTTACTCTTTAAGGGCGGTACGGCACTGCGCATTGTTTTTGGTAGCCCGCGTTTTTCGGAAGATTTGAATTTTACCGGTAGCGCTATCACTGAGCGCGAAGTGGAGAATATTTTTACCAATACTTTGGCGGATCTCGAAAATACCGGTATCGAGGTAAGACTGGAAGAAGGCAAGCCAACGAGCGGTGGCTACATTGTGATAGCGCTGTTTCGCGCTTACGATAAAAACATTCCCGTGCAAATTGAAGTGTCGCTACGCAAAGGCAAGCCAGCGAAAAACACCCGGGCGCTGATTGAAAATGAATATATTCCAGCGTATACCCTGGTGCATTTATCCAAAGAAGAAATAATTGAAGGGAAAATGCAGGCACTTATAAACCGCCATAAACCAAGAGATTTTTATGATTATTATTTTTTGCTGTCGGGAAATTATCCATTGGCAAAAGAAAAAACCAACCTGACCACGGTAGTTAAACTACTTGATGGCACAAAAATAAATTTCCGTAGCGAACTAAGAGAATTTCTCCCCGCCAGCCACTCCATGCATCTACGCGATTTTAAAAAGGTGCTGGAGCAAAAAATTAAAAGTTTTTTGGGGTAAATGATCGTGGGGGTTACTAGGTCAATATTATTTTTGTATCCACCGCGTAGACCTGGGTATGCGTAATAATAACCGGGTTTATTTCTAATTCTTTGATTGCGGGGAGTGCTTCAAATAGTGGTACTCAAAGGGAACAGGATCAATTGCTGATCTTTCACCAGTTCGGCGAGCGTGCCGCCGGAACCAAATAGCAACAGTGAGCCGAAGCTGGGATCGCGTTTGAAACCGACGATTACTTCTTGGCCGTGGCGGATGTGTTCTTGGATTTGAATAGTCGCGGCGGGGTCGGAGAGTTTCTTTATGGCTTTGGTCAGGCTGGCAAAGGAGCGTTTTATTTCGTTCGGGTCGGTAAGGTTGGCTACCACGCCGTGCACCTCGGCTTTGTGCAGGATTTTTTTGGAAGAAATTTTTAAGACTATCGGTCCGGTTATTTTTTCCGACCAGGTGATGGCGCTCTCTGGAGTAGTTACCACAGTTTCACGAGGGGTCGGCAAGCCTATTTGTCGGAGCAGAGCCTGGGATTGTACGCCGGTTAGGATATTTCCGTGACCATCTTTGATATCTGCTAGTGTTTGACGCGCTCGGGTGAGGCGGCGCCGGAACAAGGGGTTTTTGGTCGTGACATGCTTTTTGTGTGGATGACTGCCTTGTCGCCAGCGCTGCCAGTGCCACATGGCGGCGAGAGCTTGGATCGCGCGTTCGGCGGCGTGGACTTGGCGTTCTTGGAGTACGGCTTCGAGGGCGGACTGATAGCGATTGGCCAAGGCATCGCCGAGCACATCGACTGGGTTCTGCAGGCTGGCGGCGCGTGGTAAGGAGGTGGAAAGAATTTTTTTGGTTTGATTGGTGATGGGCGCCATGGTTAGACCGGATTTGATCAGCGCGTCGGTGGCGAGTACGGCTGGACCGCCGGCATTGGAGACGATGGCGACTTGCGGACCGTGGGGAGCATTTTGCCAAGCGAAGGCTTTGGACAGATCGAAGAAATGAAAAGTGAATGAAGATTAATTTTTGGCATAAAAAAATTCACTGAGCTTACTCAGTGTACTAAATTATGGACGAAGTGGCAACGAAATTATTTCCGTTGACATTTGGCGCAGCGACCAAAGAATTCTAAGGCGTGGCGCTCTACTTTAAATCCGTGGTGGCGAAGGATATATTTTTCTTGGCGGGCGATATCTTCTTTGAAACTGACGTCGGCGACTTGCTTGCATTTCAAACAGATCAGGTGGTGGTGGTGGTTGTCGGGTGTCAGCTCGTAACGCTTGGTGCGATCAGCAAAGTTTACCTCGTGAATGAGGCCGTTTTCCTGGAGAGCGGCCAACTGGCGATAGACGGTGGTTTTGTTGGCGGCGAGCTTCTTTCTGGCCAGCTTGCTGAGCAATGTTTGGACGGATAATGGTTCAGACGCGACGGAAAAAATATCGATCAGCGCGCGACGGATATCCGTGAGACGTTGGCCGGTGGTTTCGATATTTTTGAGGGTTTTGGTGTTGTTGGCCGGCATAGGGTGAGATAGTAATTCACCCTAGGATACTATAGTCGGAGAGAAAATTCAAGATCACCACTTTCAATTCCCCGCTTGGGCGGGGTTATTTCTGACTCCTCCCTAATTACTTACAATCTAAGGCCAGACGCAAATTCTTTAAATTGACTTCCATGGCCGTGAAATAATCTTCGCCGTTCTGAAATTCGGCTGGAGTAAGGCCTTCGAGCGGATTGAGCACGAGTGTTTGCGCGCCTATTTCACGGGCGAGTGTATTGGCTAGGTCAGGTGAGACCAGACTTTCAAAAAAGATATGATGGACTTTATTTTGTTTGGCAAAATCAGCCAGCCGCGCTAATTCTTGGGGCGTAGGTTCGGCATTGGGAGACAGGCCGCTGATCGGAACCTGACGCAATCCATAGGTGGAAGTGAGGTAGTGGAAGGCGGCATGAGAAGTAATGACATCTTTTTGCTGGCAGGAAGCGAGTCCGACGCGGTAGGCGCTATCCAGCTGGTCGAGACGCGTGGTCAGGGCGAGCGCTTGGGTACGATACTGGTCTGCATCTGTGGCATCGGCTTTTATTAAGGCTTCGAGAATCCGAGCGACCATCTGTTTGGCTAGCGGCGGACTGAGCCAGACGTGCGGATCGGTCTGGGCAGCGCCATCTTCGATCAGGGTGGCTGAGGCCAAGGCTTCGCCCACGATTAGGATTTTGCTGGCTGGTGCGGCTGGGGTATTTTTGATCTTCTCTGCCCAGGACTCTAGCCCGGCGCCATTCAGAATCAGTAACTGGCTATTTTGGATTAACATTAAATCCTGGCTGGTTAATTCATAATCATGCGGTTCGACACCCGCCGGGGTGAGGTTGTGCACCGAGACGAAGGCGCCCCCAATCTTTGTGGTAAAAAAATACAAAGGATAAAAAGAAGTGACGATGGACAGGCTGCCCCGTGTGGGGGGCTGGACGGTGGTGGTGGAGGTGGGACGATTATATAACCAGACTAGTACCGCGAGAGCGGTGAGGGCGAGAAGCGAGAGGGTGAGAAATTTTTTCATACTGAATTTATTAAGTAATACGACTAGAGTACCTCCTGATGCTAGGGGTGGTCAAGGAGGGGCTGTGGATAAATGCAACTTAGTTGCATTGACAACCAATACGTATTATGGTTAATTGCAACTAAGTTGCTTTAATAAATCACAGTGGGGACACATTTCTACACTAGTGAAAATATCTTTTAATATGAACCATCCATCCAGATTTTTTATCACCATAGTTACCATTGCTCTCTTGTTAGGCAGCAAGGTTCAGGCCGCCAATAGTCCAACCAACGTAAACCAAGCTAATAAGTCGTCCCTAAAAAAAATCGCTACGATTACTAACCCAATCACCAAAAAAATAATCCCTGTCAAAGCTAAGCTGTCAATTTCTAAGACTGTGCCTAAACAGCCGGTAACTCCAACGATCCTTAGCGCGGCTGAAGTTAAGAAATTGGTTAAGCTAGAAATTGATGCTCTGATTAAGGAAGGTGGGCTGGTCGTGCGCAGCGAGCAAGCGGTGTCATTTGAGAAATTGCAGAATTTAAACCGCTCCTATAGCGAGGATACTCCTGGTTTCCAAAGTTACCATATTCCAGCCGCGGTAATAGCTGGGGTTGGTTCCTTTTTTTCGGCCAGTAACGTGGGCGCGGAAAATCTGAACGGTACCAATTTGACGAGTGATAGCGCCACGCTTAATAGCTTGACGGTAAGTGATGGAACGTCGCTGGAAGGTGGTCTTAGTTTAGTAACTCCAGAACAAGGGAATATTATTGACAGTGATTCGGGAGCTTATCTGAGCGCGGGTGGTACCTGGACCAATGCCTCTAGTAAAGACCTAAAAGAAAATTTTACTGAGCTTGATCAGTATGATATTTTGAGTAAGATTAGCGGCCTGTCAATCACGCGTTGGAATTATAAAAAGGAACATGCCTCTACTACGCATATTGGTCCTTTGGCGGAAGATTTCTACGCGGCGTTTATGACCGGTGGCTCGGCCGGGCAGAAAGCTATTTCGACGATTGATCCGGCGGGGGTGGCCTTGGCCGGAATCCAAGCCCTTAGTAAAAAGTTGGTTGATTTGGATTGGTTGAAAGAAGTGGCGAAAAAAATTGGCATTGTTATTGAGGAAAATATGATCAAGGTTAAGACGCTGATAGCCACAGTGATACGGACTGATTCTCTAGAGGTAGGCTCCAGCGACTTGGCCAGCGGAATCACTCTATATGACAAAACTACCAAACAGCCGGTTTGTGTGATGGTGGATAACGGCGCGTTGCAGATTCTACCGGGTAACTGTCTGTTGACGCCAACTGAAACAGCCCCTCCGAATATCCCCGCTTCCGCCACTGTTGTTCAAAAACAACCGTCTCTTGAGACAGACGCTTCCTCTCATTCGGCAGCTACCGCAGCTGTACCAGCTATAATAGCTGATACCCTAGTCTCTGCTGAGTTGGTAGACGCTTCCCCTGACCAGAATGAAGCGCCGTCACTACAGGCTAGCCTTTTATCCACAGGACAGTAGTGTCAGCGCGCGCTTGACAGCAGGTTTTAGCCCTGGTAGAGTGTAGATAAGCGATAAGTCTTTAGTAAGGGTCTGCAGTGCTTCTTCACATCGTGATTAATGAGCTGTAGCACAACAACTTATTTGAGCACGCTTCCCCGCAAGGGGATTTTTTGTTTTAGGGTGTCGGTGGTTTTTCGCTGTACTGCTGATCCATGACAATTTTTTCTTGGAAGAGCTCATACCAGGCGCTATCGCCATGCTCATAGCGGCGATGAATGCCCCAGGCAAACAGATCAGCTACTTGCAATCCGGCAACCTGCTTTGAGTCTTCGTGGTAGATAGTAACAGGCGTGCGCTGTGGAATACGGCCGTGGAGCTGTTGTAAATACCAAACGGAATATTTTTTACACGTTCGTAGAAATACTTTTTGATGGCAGATGTTGTCCGTTCGCCTTTTAGTTCTTCCACTAGACGGCTCCGTTTGTTTTTGGGATTTAGTTTTCTACGGAGTACCAGTTTGACTTCCTTGGCAAGACGGCGGTTCATCTCTTGTCCTTGGACGGCCACGATGGTGACCGTAAAGAATTTGGAAGGTTTTTTGTTGACGAAATCGAAACCAAGATCGCCACTTTCGTCCAAATAGAGATACCACATACAAACCAAGGTAATGATAAAAGTGTTTGGTATATTTTACGCCAATAGGGGTTGGTGGTCAAAGTGGGAATGCCGTGACGTGACGTGATTGCGCAAACTTTCTAATTATATTATACTATGTATCATGCTTAAAATTTTTTACTATGAACGCGTCAATCAATAACTATTCACTCCGATTAGTCTGGGGAGTAGGCATCGCTAGTCTATTTGGAATTATCCTAGGGTCGCAATTTGCGGCAGCAGCCACCCCGACTGCGACTACTCCCACGAGTAAAAATTCGGCCGCGACCGCGCCAGTCACCCCGCCAACTCTTAAAGATTATTTTAATATTCCCGTTTCGGCGGCGGAACTTAAGGCCGCCGGGTTTGTTGAACCAGTGGCGCTAGCGCCCACCAAAACTCGGTTTTTGCCCCCGGTCTATTATTTTCGAGTAAAGGATATTCCGGCGAACGCGGCGGGAGCGCCATGGGGCGATGCTCAAAGTGTGGTAAGCGTGCTAATCAGGCCGATGGAGGATAAAAAATGGGCATATAACAATGGGGAAGTCAGGCTCTATGATTTGGGTGGTCGTTTTGAAGCGCGGGTGTCTAGCCAGGGATATTACTTGGTGGTGACTGGGCCAGATAAAGATAAGACCGTGGCGCTGCTGCGTAATTTGAAGGTGCTGTATTAACACGGATTACACGGATTGTGAATTTGGATTACACGGATTATTATTAAAACACCGATTGAATTTATCAAGCGGTGTTTTTTATTATTGAGATGAAGCTGAAAATTAATCCTATTTATCCGGCTTTTCGTCTGGTAATTTAAAATTGCCCGTTTGACTGAATTGATTGAGGAAGCTGTCAAAATGAACTGTATCGCCAGAGAATACAATGACGTATTTAACCTTGGCGCCTCCGGGTGGCGGCACTATCATAAGGCTACTTGAGGCGACATCACTACTGATAGCAGAAAAATTCTGTCGGTAAGATTCGAACCCGTGCCAGCTAGAAAGACTATCAAATAGTGGTAACACTGGATCATACTGTTTAGCGACCCTAAACCAACCTTTGCCGTCTGGGGCCATAAAATGAACTGCATACGTTTCGCCGCTAATGGTCCAGGTGCTGGGATATTGCAGGCTAAAATGGGCAAAGCCATCTTCTCGGTAGGTAGATTCGGAGGTAGCTCTCTGGCGCGCCAATTGATCGCTGATTTCTTGCGTTAGTTCGATTTTGAGAGCAGTCAATTGAGCTTGTAAATTGGTTTGCAGCTCGGCGTTGCTACCCGATTGGTTCACGGTTTGGCAGGTGTAGCCGGCGAGTGATACTGAGAGTCCGATGATGCCAAGGGTCGAGAGCGCCCGCTCGGGCAACCTTTCAAAACGGCCAGTAGTAGACCAGAAACGAAGTGGTATGAGGCGACTAAACTTAGTTTCTAAGGAAATAATTTCGTCATGCAGCCGCCACCAGGCAGGTGGCGCCATGGCCAGACTATCCACTTTTTCCTGAATGAGGAGCGGCAAAATATCGGAGTCAGCGCATAAAGACCCCAGGGAAACATTTATTTTCTGGCGACGAGCGTGAGCCAGGCGAATAGTGGTATAGAGATTTTTTTTCAGAGATTCCGGCAGGACAGTCGGAAAGGTGGTTACATCCAGGCTCCAGCCAGTAATACCGCTGGTAATCTGAGATATCTGCTCGAAGGTCGTAGCGCTGGAGTGAGACAGATACAATGCCAAGTCATTTTTACCGGTTTCAAGACCAAGAGACAGCGCTTTTTTTAAAAGTTCATTCGTAGCGGAGGCGGTCGCGGCTACCGGCAGGATTAGGCCAACATTAGTCAGGCCCCATTGATCGCGCACCTGGTGGAGCGCCGTGGCGTAATCGGGGAGACGCTTATCAGTGTTGGTATTAGGCAGGGTGACTAAAAATGGCCGAGGATAAAAAGCGCTCGCGGTAACGGCGATACTCTCGGCTAATGATTGCGGCGTATTCGTTGGCTTACTTATTTCGGCAGTAAACACGCTCCCGGCGGTCGGCATGGTCGCCAGGGCCGAGGCTGATTTAAGCGGAGTGGTGTCGAGGTATAGGACGACTCGCGTAGTCATCGTCTGGCTTAAAACCCTCTGTTCAGTATGAAAAGACCAGCGGCCATGGTAGACCGCTGCCGCTGTGGAATTGATAGTCTCTATAGTAAGTGGACTGCCGGCAGTGACTAGGCAGCGGGCGCCGGTGGCTCCGACGATGATCGGGATCCCCCACTCGCGGGAGAGCTCTTGAGGCAGGGTATCGCCAGCTTGTTCTATCACCAGTCCGCCAGCCTGACGCAACTGCGCTTGCCAGCGTGGCTCTAGTTGTTTCATGATAACGATATCGCCCGGGGTGAGACGCGCGAGCTGTTTGGGTGTTCTGATCACGAGGGCAGTACCGGTAGCAATAGATTCGCCATAGCCGACTCCCTGGACAAGAGCTTGTTCGGTCGGAGGCTGGTCGATAAAATGGTAGGTTTTTATGGTTGGCGCAGTTGATTTGGCTTTTGCTAGAGGGATAATTTGACGGATGAGGAAGCCTGAACTACGCGGGTTACTGCTCCAAAAAAATGAAATGGGGAAGCCGTAGTGTTTCTCCAATTGTATCCCCCACTGGGCGAGGCTCAATACATCCTTGGTCGCCAGGATTACTTTCTTACTCACGCGTGAGCGGATAATGCTGCCTAGATTGGCCGCTACGCCCGCAGTAAATAGTGAATAGCTGGCCGCGGGCAGCTGGCCTTTGCGCAGTGATTCAAATGGCGCTGGGCTGTCGGCCACTGTGATATAGGTGAGGGCCGGATTACCTGATTTTACATCAGCGCTGACCAGCGTGCCGTTTACCGCTTTGCCGTGCAGAGGGGCTGGTTGAAAACTGATGGCGACCAGGAGTTGCGCGGGGTCAGTATCGGTACGCAGCCATTCGGCTAGAGCACTATTAGAAAAAAGTGATAGAAAAATAGTTTGTACTGCCAGGTTTAATCGCTCCGCAGTGAAAACAGCGTGTTGACTCTCGGGTTTGAAAGTGCTCGGTTCGAGCTGCTCGTGGGAAGTGATAATATCGGCAGTGATGACCAGGGCAGTGTTTGATTTGGCGGAGGATTTTAATTTTAAGGCTTCGGCCAATTCATGTGTGAGGGCAGCGGGAAGACCGGTCTGACGAGCCTGTTTGTGGGCAGGTAGGATCGCCCGGCGTAAGCGGGCACGCAAGCGAGTAGCGATACCATGTCGGTCGTCCGGTTTGGCTTTGACATAGGCTTTCCACTCGCTTTTTATAATCGGCATCAGCTGGTTGGCAGCCAAAAAATCCGAATAGGCCTCGGTGGTCAGAAGATTTGTTGGAGCGATAGTTATCCCTAATTCAGCCGAGTGACGCTCTGCCTCGGCCAGTAAAACAAAAGAAGTGCCGACCAGGGCGGTGTCGGTAAGGCGAATGTCTTTTAGTGGGCGAAGGTATTCCATAAAGCTAGGGTACTATATCACGTTTTGAGCAACTGTAATAATGCGGCTTCGTCCAATATCGGCACACCTAATTTTTCGGCTTTGGTAAGTTTTGAACCGGATTTCTCCCCAGCGATTACGGCCGTAGTTTTTTTACTTACCGATTCACTCACCGTTGCCCCGAGCTTTTTAAATTTCTCCTTGGCTTCATCCCGACTCATTTTTGTCAATGAACCGGTCAGCACATAGCTGTGGCCGGACAACGGTAATTGTTCCTTGTTCCCCCGCCCGACTGAACCGTCGTTCGGGCGGGTTGTTCCTTGTTCCTTAATACGGATCCCGTTGGTTAATAATTTTTTAATAAAATCCTGATTGGTTTTATCGGCAAAATAAACAATAATGCTTTCGGCTACTT
>CAZXIF010000108.1:0-16676 GCA_964640395.1 uncultured Gammaproteobacteria bacterium
CATTCCAGGGGTACGCAAGTCGAGCTGGTAGGTGTAGGAGGCTCGGAAGGCCGGGAAAGCCTGGGAAGCTTGGGAAAATCAAGCCGCTCAAGCTTTCCAAGCCTCCCCAGCATCCCAAGCCTTTTTAATAAATATTTATAAAAATAAGCTAGCTAAAATAAATAATAAAACTTTTGACTCAAAATCATTATGATGACCGATCCAATCGCTGACATGTTAACCAGAATCCGCAATGCCTCCCTGGTGCGCAAAACCGAGGTCGTGCTTCCTTTTTCCAAATTAAAATTGGCCATTGCGAACGTATTGGTGCGTGAAGGCTATTTGGGCAAAGTAGAAGAACGTCAGGATGGTCATCCGTATCTTGTGTTATCTCTTAAATATACCAATGGACAGAGCGCTATCCAAAGTCTGAAACGGGTGAGCACGCCAGGTGGCCGCTGCTATGTGAAGCATGACAAAATCAAGCGCGTACTGAATGGCTATGGTATAGCGATTATTTCTACCCCTCAGGGCTTGTTTACCGACAACGAAGCCAGAGCCGCCAAAATCGGGGGAGAAATTCTTTGCGAAATATATTAATCAGAAAAAGTATGTCACGTATCGGTAAAAAAATTTATACCCTGCCGGCTGGAGTTACCACTACCATCACCTCTGATAAAGTAATAGTCAAAGGCCCTAAAGGGGAACTGAGTTTGCAGCTACACCCGCATGTTTCGGTTATCAAAACTGACCAAGAATTATCGGTAAAAGTAGCCAGTGAACAAAATGGACGCGACCGCGCTTTGTGGGGCACTTTCTCGAGCTTGCTCGAAAACATGATCCTGGGTGTATCGGTTGCTTTTAAAAAACAATTAGAAATTAATGGTGTTGGCTACAAGGCTTCCCTAAAAGGCAAGACGCTGGTGCTCGAAGTTGGTTTTACCCACAGTGTGGAAGTGGAACCGCCCGCTGGTATTGCTTTCTCGGTTGAGAAAAATATCATTTCCGTTGAAGGCATCGACAAGCACCTGGTCGGAGAAATGGCCGCCCAAATCCGCGCCGTCCGCAAGCCAGAACCCTATAAAGGCAAAGGCATTAAATATACGACCGAAACGATCCGCCGTAAAGCTGGTAAGACAGCTGCCAAAGCCGCCGCCTAATGACACAGATTAAAACAGATTTTGGTGAATTTAAACTGATTCCCAAATCAATCTGTCTAAATCTGTTAATAATCTGTCTAAATCTGTGTACTATGAAACAACTTGTTATCGCGACAAAAAATAAAATCCGCCAGCTCCGCCACCTCCGTGTCCGGGCGCGTGTGGCCGGTACCGCCACCACGCCTCGCTTGTCAGTATTTCGTGGTAACAAACAGCTCGTCGCCCAGCTCATCGACGATGAAGTCAGCAAAACCCTCTGTGCCGCCACTACCGCCGAACTGAAACCGGCAGCTGCCGCCGAAGGCAAGAGTACCAAAGTATCCGCCGCTTATCGCGTCGGTGAACTGATTGCCGAACGAGCCAAAGCCAAAGGCGTAACCAAAGTAATTTTTGATCGTGGCGGGTATCGTTACCATGGTCGAGTCGCGGCCGTCGCCGAGGGCGCGCGCGCTGGCGGGTTGCAGTTTTAATCAATTGCTTTTAAAATATTCAACAAAACGTACTGTCTATGCAAAGACCAACCGATCGCAAACCAGGCCGTCGTCCCGGAGAGAAACAAGAATTTGAACAATTCATTTTGGATTTAGCCCGGGTGACCCGTGTTACCGAAGGTGGCAAACACATGAGTTTTCGGGTTCTTTTGATTATCGGTGATCGTCATGGTCGCGTTGGCTACGGTGTCGCCAAAGGCGCCGACGTACAGCTCGGCGTGCAAAAAGCCGAACATCAAGCCAAGAAACGTCTGATTACGATTCCTTTTATCAACGATACCATTCCGCACGCCGTATTAAGTAAATTCAAAGCTGCCAAAGTGCTTTTAAAACCAGCCCCGCGTGGTTCCGGTATTATCGCCGGTGGCGCGGTTCGTGTGGTGCTTGATTTGGCCGGCGTACCGAACGTTTCCTCCAAAATTTTAGGTAAAACTAAAAATAAAATTACCATTGTAAAAGCGACCTTTGCCGCGCTGAAGAGCTTTAAATCCGGCCGACCATTTATCCGCCCCAGCGTCCGTACGGCCACGGCCGCTCCCGTAACCGTAAATCCCGAAGAATCTAAAGAAGCTCCTAAAAAAGTTACCAAAAAAATCAAATAATATATGTTAGCAATTCATACCCTAAAACCGGCCGCCCGCTCCAAGCACTCCAAAAAACGTGTCGGTCGGGGTAATGCGTCTGGCCACGGAACCACCGCCACGCGTGGTGGCAAAGGTCAAACCGCCCGCTCGGGTGGTGGACGCGGCAACCAAGCCCGCAGCTTCAAACGCTTGTTGCAATCCACTCCCAAGCTGCGCGGTTTTACCAGCTTTCGAGCCAAACCTGCCGAGATCTATCTGACTGACCTCGAAGAGAAGTTCGCCGCCGGAGACACGGTTAGTATCGCGACATTACTAGAAAAAAAGCTTATCCCTACCAATGCCAAAGCTGCTAAAGTTTTGAATTCCGGCGAATTAAAGAAAAAGTTAATTTTCTCAGGCATCCTCTTCACCAAAACTGCCAAAGAGAAAGTAGTAGCAGCTGGCGGAGAAATTAAATAATCACATGTTCGATCGCCTTGCCCAAATCTGGAACACTCGTGAAATCCGCAACAAAATTTTGTTTGTGGTTGCTTTGCTTGTTCTCTACCGACTGGTCGCTCATATTCCGGTACCGGGGGTAAATATCGCGAACCTACGCAGTTACTTGGAAGGCAATCAGATCCTAGGTCTATTGAACGTATTTTCCGGTGGCACCTTACAAAATTTTTCCATTATCATGCTTGGAGTCGGGCCCTACATTACGGCCTCGATTATTTTCCAGTTGCTAACCATGATCGTACCGAGCCTCGAAGAGCTCAGCAAAGAAGGGGAGTCCGGCCAACAAAAGCTGAGTATGTATACCCGCTGGCTTACCGTACCGCTCGCCTTATTACAAGCCTACGGCACTATCAAATTACTCAGCCAAGCGTCCGCCCGCCCTATTTTAACTGACCTCTCTTCCACCAACCTGGTGGCTCTCATGCTTACCATTACGGCCGGTACGCTATTTCTGATGTGGCTCGGTGAATTAATCACCGAAAAGAAAGTCGGCAATGGCGTATCACTCTTAATTTTCGCCGGCATTATTTCTTCACTCCCTGGAGTAGTGCGCAACGCGCTTATCAACTACGACCCGTCCGATTTATACTTGTTTGTGCTGTTTGGCCTTATTGCGCTCGTTACGATTGTTGGTGTGGTATTTATCAATGAGGGTCAACGCAATATTCCGGTCACCTATGCCAAACAAATGCGCGGCCAACGCCTGAGCGGTGGCGGCTCCACCCACCTACCATTTCGCGTCAATATGGCCGGAGTTATCCCGATCATTTTTGCCATTTCCTTGGTCCTCTTCCCGTCGATGATTGCCCAATTCTTCGTACAGGCCAAAAGTCTGTGGCTCGCCAATCTGGCGACCGGCACCATCCGCCTCTTCCAGAATAAAGCTTTTTATAATACGCTGTACTTTGCCTTAGTCTTTGGCTTTACCTACTTCTATAGCGCCGTTATTTTCCACCCGCAAAAAATCGCGGAAAATTTGCAGAAGCAGGGTGGCTTTATCCCCGGTATTCGCCCTGGTAAAGAAACCGAAAAATATCTTGGTCAAACCATGAATCGCCTCAACCTGATCGGAGCCTTATTTTTGGGCGGCATCGCTGTATTACCACTCCTGATTCAAAGCGGCTCTGGCTCGCAAAGCTTCCAGATTGGCGGCACCAGCCTGTTGATCGTCGTGGCCGTAGCGATTGAAACTGCCAAACAAATCGAGTCGCAGCTTACGGTCTACGAATACGATAAGATCTAGAAAAAGGAACAAAGAACATGGAGCAAGGAACAATTAATTGTTCCTTTTTTAAACCCAACTTCTTGCTAGAACCTACAGATTTTGTTATTATTGGCTGTGTTTAGAACTATTTTAACCACCAGATTTGTTCCTTGTTCCCCCGCCCGACTGAACCGTCGTTCGGGCGGGTTGCTCCTTGTTCCTTTTTCTCTATGAAAAAAATTATCATTCTCATAGGTCCGCCCGGTTCTGGCAAAGGCACCCAAGCCAAAAAAATTTCCCATAAATTCAACTACGGTCATATTTCCACCGGAGATTTATTGCGTTCCCTGCAAACCAGTATTGACAGCGCCGCTGACGAAAAACAGGCCCTCGAAGAAATGAAAGCCGGTCGCCTCGTGCCCGACTGGCTCATCTATCGCCTGGCCTTCCGTGCTATCGAAAATAATCTGGCAGCCGGACAGGGAGTCGTATTGGACGGCGCCATCAGGAATGTGCCGCAAGCCGAAGAATACACACGTTTTTTTATGAGCAAAGGTATGTTCGCTGAAGTGCAAGCCATCGAAATCGCGCTGCCCGACAACGAATCCTTCAACCGTCTCGCTAAACGCCGGGTCTGTTCGACCTGCGGAGAAATAGTCGCCTTTGTAGATACTCCGCCCACCATCTGCCCCAAGTGCCAGGGTGCTCTAGTCGCGAGGGCCGATGACGCGCGCGAAGTGGTAGAGAAACGTATCGCCCAACAGGGCAACGCGGCCATCGAGCCGATTCGGCGCTATTATGAGGCGCAAGGACAGCTAGTAATCATTGATGGCCGGAAAAGTGTTAAAGAGGTTGCAGCGGAAATCGAGAAAATACTTAATCAGTAATATTCAAATTACAATAGACAAGCTCCAAATAAATCTCAAGCAGTAATATACAAAACGATATTTGAGATTTAAAATTTATTTGGAATTTGTGATTTAAGGATTGTAATTTCACGCTATGAGCATCAAAACTCCCGAAGCTATCAAACAGATCAAAGCCGGCGGCAAACTGATGGGCAAAATTCTGGCCGCAGTAAAAACTGCGGCCGTGGCCGGGCGCTCCACGCTCGAGATTGATCAGCTCGCTGAGCAAAAAATAATCAAACAAGGCGGCAGTCCCATCTTCAAAGGTTACACCACCCGTGCCAGCGACATTCCTTTTCCCTCCAGCATCTGTGCGTCGGTGAACACAGAACTTGTCCATGCCATCGCGCGTCCCGACGTCATTTTACAGGATGGTGATATTTTCAGCATTGACATCGGAATGAAGTACCCGGTCAAAAATTCTAAATTCCAAATTCTAAATTCCAAATTCTCTCGCGGTTACGTCACCGACACCGCTATCACCTTTGCAGTCGGAAAAATTCCTGAAGCTACCAAAAAATTATTGGCCGTAACCAAACAAGCCCTTGAAGAGGGGATAAAGGCGGCGCAACCAGGCAATAGCGTCGCCGCGATTGGCAAAGCGGTCGAAACGTATGTGCGCTCACAGGGCGCCTACGGCATCGTGCGCGATCTGGTAGGTCACGGCGTCGGCTACGCGCTCCACGAAGAGCCACATATTCCCAATTATTACGATCCCGGACTAGAAGCCATTATACTAAAACCAGGCATGGTTATCGCTATCGAACCCATGATCTCGATTTCCGGCGAACAGCGCGTACGGACCAAAGCCGACGGTTGGACCATCGAAATGAAAGACCGTTCGATCTGCGCGCATTTTGAACATACGGTTATTATAACCAAGACCGGGAATATCGTAGCCACGCGTCGACCGAATGAAGAGAAGGAAAAATTGTGGTAAAAATATTAAAACACAAGAACATGAAAACATTAAAACAGTGAGCGTGTTTAACGCGGTTCACTCAAACACTGTTTTAATGTTCTAGTGTTTTCATGTTTTAATGTTTTTATGAGAATCCTCGGCATCGACTACGGCAGTAAACGCATCGGCCTCGCCTGGAGTGATACCACCCTCGGTGTCGTTCTGCCGTACGGCATCGTGGAAATTGCAAGCTCCAAATTGCAAGCTCCAAATCAAAAGGCCAAATTATTTAAAAAAGTCATTGATCTAATCAAAAGCGAACGCTTGGACCAGATTGTTATTGGCTTGCCAATCAGTCTGTCCGGCCAAGAAAATCAAAACACCAAGCGCGTCCAAGAGTTGGCTTTTGAAATTCAAAAACAAACTGAGCTACCGGTGGAATTATCTGATGAACGCTTTTCTTCGCAGCAGGCTGATAGCGTTGGTGAGGGGGTCACTCGTGACGAGCGCGCCGCCATGATTATTTTGCAATCGTATCTTGATAGACAGAAGTAAACAGTAAATAGACAACAGTAAATAGGAGTAAAGTACCCAACATCGCTTACTGTTGTCTGTTGTCTATTTACTGTTTACTAAATTATGCGCGCCATCATCCTCTCTCGCCACGACTTTCGAGAATTTGATCAGCGGATCCTCTGCTATACGCTGGAGCGGGGCAAACAAGAATACGTCGCCCGCGGTCTCAAAAAAATTACCAGCAAACTCTCTGGCATGCTGGAGCCCGGATCACTGCTCTCCATCGAAACGGCCGAAGGCAAAGAATTGGAATATCTTATCACTGCCGAGCCGATCAATCTTCATCCGCGCCTCCGCGCCGACCTCAAAAAATTAACGCTCATGACTGCTACGTTGCAGCGCTTGAGCGCCAGCCTCACCAACCCCGAACCGGATAAAAAAATATTCAACTTAATAGAATCCTACCTGGAGCATCTTGATGAAGAGACCGCCGAAATTTATTCGTCGGTACTGCTCGGCGCCTTCGTCATTCGTCTCACCAGCGCGCTCGGTTTCACGCCTCAGCTCGAACAGTGCGTCGTCTGCGGGGAGTCGATTAAGGAAGGCTGGTTCTCTCTCTCGGCGGGGGGAATCGTCCACGCTGCCTGCCGCGCCAAGCTCGCCGCGCCGACTGATCGCGGTGCCAGGCTCACTGCTGAAGAGGTGGCACAGTTAAAAATTTGGCTGAATAGTAGTTGGGACGTGGTAAACGCTGGGGCCTTTAGTGGTAAACTCGAAAAATTAGTACTCAATTTTTTGCTTTATCATAGCGAAAAAAAGACTCTACTACGGTGACCAAGGATCATTTTTTAGTGGTGACTATTGACAATGTAGCGTTTAGTATATACAATACTATATATGGTAATTCTACCACGCCCACTTAGCTTTCAATGGGATACGGGAAATGCAGACAAAAATAGTCTTGCCCACAAAGTTACCAATGGTGAATGTGAAGAAATTTTTTTCTGCCCCAGCAAAGTGCTGTTGAATGACACGTTTCATTCCGGGCGGGAAGTACGCTATATTATTTTGGGAATAACCAAAGCACGGCGCCAGTTGTTTATAGCTTTTACCATCAGAACCAATCAAGTACGAGTTATTTCGGCTCGTGACCTAAGTAAAAAAGAACGTCAACTCTATGAAAAAGCCCTTAAAAATTCCTCGCTTTAAAAGCGAAAAGGAAGAACAAAAATTTTGGTCAAAAGTGGAACTCTCCGACTATGTGGAAGCCAAAGATTTAGCGACGGTGGCGTTTCCCCATCTCAAGCCTTCCTCCCAATCTATTTCACTGCGACTGCCGGAATATTTGTTGGCTCGAGTCAAGGAACAGGCACACGAAGTGAATATTCCCTATCAGTCTTTGCTCAAACAATACGTGGCTAAAGGCGTCAAAGAATACGCCAAAAAATAACTGTGGATAAACTATTTACAAAATTTCCACGTGTGTTATGGTCAGTTCAATCTACCATATATGAATTTTGCCACTCCTAAAAACACTCAACTTCGTCGTCGTAGCCTTCTCTCTTTCGAGAGAGGGTTGCGTTGATGTTTCTCCAAGATATTTTTCCTTACATCAAATCATCCCCGTCTCGAAAGAGGCGGGGATTTTTTATGTAATCCCCTGATTAAAGTACAGAAAAATAGGGGGGTTGGCTCTAGCCCGTTTGGTTGGCAGTCAGGTTTTAGTTAGTCTTTTTATGAAAATAGTTTTTGAATTCACGATTATTAATCGTCGTCGCAATCTCGGCAGTGCTTGAGATTGTCTGTTAGTGTTCAACATATATTGAATCCTACCACGCGGCCTCAAGTAGGCCGTTTTTTTGTGCCTGACAGGCACCAAGGAGAACAGATGGACAAGAGAATTCTCGAAGCGGGCCATTATTATATGGCCAAAGGACCCACGGAGCTGTCCACCGTGGGTTGGACGATTTTAGAATCGATGAAGACGGTGGGGGACGCGACACTGCTCTTTATCGACGATGTCCACGAGCTCGTGGATGTCAGCCCGGCTGAGGCGGCGCTGCCAACGGTCGAGTTCAATCCGTCGGCAGATATCGTGGTGCACGAGTCGGCGGTCGTGTCGGAAGCATGGGAGATGCTTACTCGTCTGCAGCAGCACCCCACCAAGAATAAACGAGCCAAACAGAGCGGAGGGCGCTGGTTCTGCTCCGGTTTCCCACTCACACTCATGAGTGGCTACCCCACCTGCCTGCTGCTCGACCTCGGGTTGTGCCTACGCAAATGGCGACTGGGTTTCGAGCGCGGGGTGAACATACTCCCGATATTTTACGAGACCGAGCAGCAGGCGCTGCAACGCCTCCTCGCCAAAGCCCTGCCGGAATTCACCCTCGAGGTCGTGCTCTATGACCTCGAGGGGACGTATCGCGTCCTCGACTAGTCGGTGACTGGTGGCGGAGTACGGATCAACTATTCGTACTCCCCATTGCGCCGTATATTAATTATTATTTTATGTCTGAATTTATTCCCGCGCCACATAAAAAAACCATTGGCATCTTAGGGGGGATGGGTCCGGCGGCCAGCGCGCTGTTATATCAGCGGCTCATCGCTACCGCTCAGCAGAGATACCAGGCCGAGCAAGACACCGATTACCCACCCCTGTTCATCTACAATCTGCCACTGCGTGGTTTTGATGAGACCGGTTTTACCGACCCGCTCCTGGTACGACAGCAGTTGATCAATGGAGTGCAAAAATTAGCCGCTGCCGGCAGTGATTTTATTATCATTGCCTGCAATACCGTGCATTATTTTCTTCCGGCCATGCAGGCGGCAGTATCAGTGCCAATCATGAGTATTATTGAAGAAGCGGTGAAAAAAGTGGTTGCCGAGCACTATAGTGTTATCGGTGTACTTGGTTCAGCCAGCACCGCGCGGTTACTGGTGTATCAGCATGTCCTCGAAAACAGTGGGATAAAAGTTGTGTTACCAAACTATGCGCAACAAGTACTCATCGACGAAGTCATTGTACACGTCATGAGTGGTAAACAAGGGGAGGTCGATGTCGGGGCGCTTCAGACGATTATAATCCAGTTACAAAATCAAGGGGCTCAGGCAATTATTTTAGGTTGTACTGAACTACCCTTGGCCATTAATCGAGCCCAAAGCGGTTTACCGCTCCTTGATACTATTCAAATTATGGTAGAAGCCGCCTTGGAAGCAGCGGTCGGTGACCAGTGTCGATCTTAGATAATTAGACTGATTAGACTCTGTCGGTAGAGGATAGGGCTGATTCTGTAATCAGTCTTGTCTTCTCTCGACAGAGAGAGAAAAGGAGAAATCGCTATGATACACTCAGGTGCAGCTTTTTCATTGCTCACCGACGACGAGACCTTTCGCTGGCTTTTAGGTCATACCCATTACTTAGAAGCGGAGGCTAAACAGCTTGTTGCCGGCTATCGCAGGGGCGCACGGGAGAAAGCCGTCGCTGACGAGGTGAAGATTCATGCCGAGGCTTGGCCAGGGATAACTTTCAAGCAGCATATCCCTCTGCTGGGGCCATGTTGGAAGGATTTCCAGTACATCCAGGATCCGAAGGTATGGGATTTTCCTGATCCGCCAACAGAGCACTGCTTGATTTCGTGGATCCCGGTGCCGCTCGCAACTGGCAGGGATGCCACCGATGACGCATTAGTTGTCACGAGCATGAAGAATACTCTTGGCCTAGGGGATAAGCACATTGTTTCCTCTGGCTTAACCGTTCATCTCGCTGGTATGCTGTTTGCGCACTATCAGGCGACAGGGCAAGTTGTGTTCGGTGATCGGATAATTCACACCCACACCTGTTTCGCAGATGGAAGGCGGATTGGGCTGAATTGGCAGTGGGAAAAGCTGGCCTGTTGGAGCTGGGATGGTGTTCGGTGCGGCAATCGAGCCGTGTTCTTACTTGGTGTGACGAAATCACTCCTATCAGTAATTTTCTAAATATCAGGCCTCCCGAGTGGCGTTTCAAATACCTCGGATCAATGCTTGCGCGCAAACACCAGACAAAGAATCAAACCGGCAACGGGGCGATTTTTTGTTTAGACAACAATAATCTACGATTACTGAAATTTGCTAAATTGTTCATAATTCGGTATGATTCTGGTATTAAATTAGACATCCCGCATCATTAATATGATTAAAGATTTACCAAAAATAAAAAGAATCCTTCCGGCACTACTGAAACTGTATGGCGTAAAACGGGCCGGAGTATTCGGCTCTTTTGCTCGTCAAGAAAATACTGCCTACAGTGACCTTGATTTAGTGGTGGAATTTAGCGGTCGGAAGAGCTTGTTTGATTTAGTTGATTTAAAATTAGCTCTTGAAGAACGCCTGCATGGTCGGGTAGATGTGGTTACCTATCGATCGCTCCATCCTTTGTTGCGCAAACGTATCTTGAAAGAAGAGCAACCAATTTTATGAGTAAAAAAGATTCTCAGATATTTATTGCCCACATCCTGGAATGTTTAGATTTGATTAGCCAATATAGTAAAGGCAAGAGGCAGACAGATTTTTTAGCATCGACGGCTCTCCAAGATGCCATTATTCGCCGCCTCGAAGTGATTGGTGAAGCTGTAAAAAATTTAGCTGTCTCACTCAAAACCGAGAACCCAGAAGTACCCTGGAAAAAGATTGCCGGGATGCGTGATATACTCATTCATGAATATTTTGGTGTGGATTTGGAGCTAACCTGGGAAGTGGTAAAACGTGAATTGCCAAAACTAAAAAAACAGATTCTTAAGATCAAAAAAGAATTGGATCTCGAAAAATTGGCCAAGGAGGTAGCACAAGCTCGTCGCTCGGTCGCTCGAGGCCAAGTATTTACGATAGAACATGTCCGCTCAAAACTCGGACTGTAGTTTTTTTAAAAAAAATATTTATGACTAACAACTCCTCTATTTTCATCGCTGACTTCGCTAAACATATTGACCAAACCGTCACCATCAAAGGCTGGCTTAATAACAAACGATCTTCCGGCCCGATCGCGTTTTTAGAAATCCGCGACGGGTCAGGCTTTACCCAGGCGGTCGCGGTACAAAAAAGTCTTAGTTCAGAAATTTGGTCGGCGGTCGAACAAGCCACCCAAGAATCCTCCGTTATCCTTACCGGTACGGTTTCCAAACACCCCAAAAAGGACAACGTGTACGAACTGCAGATAACTGCTTTCAAAATCGTTCAACTTGCTGTCGACTATCCCATTGCCAAAAAAGATCACGGCCCGGATTTTCTCATGGACCACCGCCATCTCTGGCTGCGTAGCAAACACCAATGGGCAATTTTGCGTATTCGTGACAGCGTGATCATGGCCATCAACGAATATCTCCACCAAGCCAAATTCATTCATCTCGATTCACCCATTTTAACGCCCAACGCCTGCGAAGGCACGACCACCCTTTTCTACGTACAATACTTCTATCTCGGCTCGGCCTATCTGTCGCAATCCGGCCAGCTCTATCTCGAAGCCGCCATCGCTTCCATTGGACGTTGCTACGACTTTGGCCCCGTCTTCCGCGCTGAAAAAAGTAAAACCAAACGCCATCTCACGGAATTTTGGATGATGGACGCCGAAGCCGCCTGGTTTGAACATGAAGATAACATCCGGGTGCAAGAGGGTCTTGTACGCTACGTGGTGCGCTATTGCTTACAACATTGCCAAGAGGAATTAACCTTGCTCGAACGCAACCTGGAAAAATTAAAAGCCGCCGACGCGCCGTTCACCCGCTACACTTACGAAGCCGCGATTGAAAAATTACATGAGCTTGGCTCTGATATAAAATTCGGCGATGATCTTGGCAACGATGATGAGGGTCTCTTGACCAAAGATAGCGCCGTCCCCGTCTTCATCGAAAAATGGCCGAAGAGTATCAAGCCGTTCTACATGAAAACAGATTCCACCAATCCCGAACGGGTTTTCAATGACGACCTCATCGCCACCGAGGGTGGGGGAGAGATCATCGGCGGTAGCCAGCGCGAAGAAAGCGTGGAGGTACTCCTGGCCAGAATAAAACAAGAGGGTTTAAATCAAGCTGATTACGAATGGTATCTCGATACGCGGCGGTTTGGCAGTGTGCCGCACTCTGGCTTTGGTCTTGGCCTCGAGCGCGTCGTGCGTTGGATATCCGGAGTCGAGCATATCCGGGAGTGCATACCGTTTCCGCGGACGATTGGTAGGTTGCGGCCTTAAAAATAAGCTAAATAATCTCCCGCCCGGAAGGCGGGATTTTGTATTTCTCACTCTCCAACTGAGCCCGTAACATGAATATAGTCTCCGTTCGGAGTTTTGCCCGAGCCCAATCCTTTTGCGACTCCGTCAGAAAATCACCCAAGCCATCAAGGATATGTTTGTTGTTCATAGTCTCCAGTTGCTCGGCAGATTTTTGCAACAGTTCTGGAAAAGACACTCCGGAACGCTGTTCGACAATCTCCTGATTGATCGGCCAATTATTTTTAAGAAAAAACCAGACATCATAGATATCGCGGCTCGTTTTACCCACCCTTTCATGCATGGCCATCAGCTTATGCGCGAACATATCCTCCCGGACCATCACCAACATCGAGATGCCGAGCAAAGTTCGTAATTCATAGGTGGAACCAAAATTTCTTCGATTCACTTCAACTTTTATTTTTTGTGCTCCCGGCGCGTAGGATATGACATGTAATAGGTTAAAGTGTTTTATACGGGAATCTATAATCGTGCCGTAGTCTTTGGTAATTTTACTAATTTTTTCAAACACCTCCGTTTCTTTACTGGCATCCAGTAAATCAAAATCCAAATCAACGGAGTCACGGTTCAAACCAAAGAACAAGAAGGCGGCGGTACCACCCTTGAATCCCACATGAGGCGCGATCGATGTCTCAGAATAAATATCCTTCAGAATCCGAAGTAGTATATTTTTGTGTTTTGAGTAGTCTCGTGTCATAAGTTTTTGGTCTTGTTAGATTGAACGCTTTGGTAATGCTCAAAATAGGTTTGCACTTTTTTCTCCATACGCTTATTGTGGTAAATTGGTAAAATTTCAAAAACTTTATCCCAATCTAATACACCCAAATTATCGAAGTGGTAATCCTGGCTGATATAGATACGATCCAACCAGGCGCGCTCTTTGGTAGCCATGGCGATACCAGCGGTGTGCTCGATGCCAAGAGTATTACTGAGCGCATAGTCTTTCATGCGAAGAAATGAAATTTTTTGACCATCAGTCTCAATTTCTCTGGTAACATAGGTAGCTACAAAAATAGTGTCGTAGCGCTGAAAATTAATGCCAGCCCGAGTCAACACGGTTTCAAAGCTAATATATGAGGGGGTATAAATACGAGTCGCCAATTCAAAACGATGATAGTTCGTGTCTTTGGCGTAAATACCATGATGAGCTCTAACCAATTTATGAACCTTAACATATTTTTTTAATCGACCACTAACCGTTTGTTGTTTATCCTCTCCCCATAACAAAGCAACATCTTTGGTAGAAAAGACGGTTCGGGGAGATCGGAGCAGAACCTCTAAATATTCACCTTTCACTGGTTTATTAGCCATATTTATACTGAAAAGTACCTTTAAAGTCTCTTTCAGTACAGTATACGCTATTTTAGAAATAAGTGCAATGGCACATAACCACAGCTTGATTCGCATTTATATATATGCAGATGCTACGATTGCCGCACCGAGCATGCAAAGTCGGTGGCGGTTTTTCTTGTTTTTTTGTTATCGTTTTTTATAGATATCGTGCGAACCAATATCAAGCAAATTAACGATATCCAGAGTGGCGAATTCAAAAAGAACCCGATAGCCGTCCCGTAGCCGAAACGCGAGACACTCTTGTAACTTTCCTTTGAGTCTGTGCGTTTTAAGCGACAGGTGCTTCGAGTCCTGCATGAAGAGAGTAATTTGTTTATCAAAGTCAATTTGAATGTGAAGAGGTAATTTTTGGTATGCTCGCTTAAAACGCGGCGAGAAATTTATCAGCATATTATGCCCGCAATGAGGCGATTAAACCACGCGCCGTTTTATGCGATGTAAAGTTGCCAAGCGCGTAGTCAAGCCGAGCCGAGCCGATAATTTCGTCGAGCGTTTTGGCGTCGTTAACCCGCGCTATATCGTCAGTAGTGATTTCCACCACGATTTTTTTTTCGCGCGGATAACGAGAAAGGTAACGCAAAGCAGATAAAGGTAGCTTTATCATCGCCTCCCTTGTTTTTTGTATAGTACGCACATTAGCCATATAGTTTGAGGTTAAATCACTTATAATTAAAAAAATATATCACATTGTCGCAAAAAAAGCAAAAAACCGCCGATTTGGGTGAGCGTTTGGCGGCAGCCCCGTCCCGGTGCAAAGATGGGAGGCATGGTGACCATCGGAGGCGTTCCAGTGGTATTACCCCGGCCTGGCCCGACCGGATACCCATAGGGCGATCGCTGGCCAAAGGTTGTAAAGGGCGTAATCAGACAGAATGCCGCAACGGCAGTCGGAATGAGGGTCTTCATGGGTTCCTCCCATAGAGTGTGTCACCCCATTCTACACAAAAAAGATGAAGTGTCAATCTGACTAGACACTTCTTGTAGAAGAAAAATAATTCGATTTATTTAGTGGCGGGGGTGAGGGTTAAAATAGCCACCTCCGGTGGCGTCAGCAATCGCAACGGTGCCCCCGATTCACTCGTCCCAACCGTCGTAAAAATCGGCATACCGTTCCAATAATTCAGCCACCGATAAAACTGGGTTCCCAACCGCATCTGCACCCCACCGAGCGGTCCAATCACCGGCAACCACAGTTGCCCGCCATGCGTATGAGCCGCAATCTCTAAACTTGGCAATTTTAAATCCTTCGGCCAAAATAAAATCCCATCCGGATTATGACTGATCTGAATAAGTGGGGTGGTCTGATTCCAGGTTTTTAAATCAGACCAATCAAACTGTTGTCGGTAGACATCATCGTTGCCGAACAAACAGATTATTTCATTCTTTATTTTGGGACACTCCAGTTGATTGATCAAAAGAGAAATTCTAAAATCCTTAAACCGCTTACGGATAAAATTTGATTTGTCATAATTAGTCTGGTAATCATATCCTAAATAACCATACTCATGGTTGCCCATTACCGCGTAGACGGGAAATTTTTCTGCCAAATTTTGCAACGGAGCTAGATACTGACTTTCATCTTCGACGCTACCATGATTCACCGTGTAGTCTCCCGCCAACACAACTAAATCCGGATTTTGTTGAATTATGGTCTTGACCACTTTTTGTATCCAAGCTTCTTTTTTATATTCTCCTACATGCAAATCTGCAATTACCGCTACCCGGAGGGGTTGTTTGAGTCCAGCCACTGGTATCGTCACCTCATGTACGCGTAGCCAATTTGGTTCAATGAAGCGAATATAAATTACTCCCGCGATACTCAAATCTAGACACACCAACAACACCAGACTTAATAGTCGGCGTTTGCCCAGCCACGTGGTTGGGTTGCGTCGATCACGATTAAAAACATAACCGAGCAGCACAGCGATGAGTAAATAGCCGTAGAGAATAACTAAATAAAAGTTTAATTCCATAGTTTTAGATTGCTACTTGGCGAAAGCGTGGCACCATCTCACCATCGACAGCTACCGTTTCCAAAAATTCTTTTTTCAATCGTACCCACACGGCGTTCGCGCCAAAAACTGGGTGTTCATATAGCGCCTTATAGACGACCCACTCCTCAGCATCTTCATGGTGGCGCGCCACCATCAGCACGTCGTAATAATCACCTTTGTAATGTTGATAGCGGCCTAAGAGCATATACGCCATATAGTTATTTTTTATTACAACTAATAAGATTGATAAAATCAGCAACTTTTTTTGATAGTCTCACTGTATATTTTGGTCGATGAAGCGTTGAAACCTTGTATATACGAGGAGAAAAACCGAGCTGAATAATAAGTTGCGCCACTTCCTCGGCCAGTCCGGGCAAAACGGTAACAAAATTTACCATGGTGTAACCGCGATCTTTATAGATTGAGCCATCAGTCTGGATTAAACCCCTGAGACAGGGGATGGCATAAGATTTATCTTGCTTAATCCACGATGGGATTGAAACTTTTTGTTTATACTTACTGCCATTTTTGGCCTTCCAACCGAGTAATCCCTCCCAGCGGTTAGAATAGCAGCTAATATTTAGATAGCTTGGTTTTCCTCCTTTGACCAACGAAACTTTATTGTCAGGAAACAATTTTTTTAGAGTAGTAATTATTTTTTTAATTAGTTGTGGGTAACGCGTATCACAAGTAATACGCAAACGTACTGCCCGACCATTCGGGTTAGAGAGATTTCCGTCTCCGAGCGCAACCCCAACGATATAAGCAAGAAGACATTTATCCATTGGAATAAATAAAATGGTGCCCGAGGCGGGAGTCGAACCCGCAC
>CAZXIF010000109.1:0-8325 GCA_964640395.1 uncultured Gammaproteobacteria bacterium
TATCATGCCCTAGCATCGTTTCACCGCGCTGCCCCAAGCGATTGACGTCCATTATTCAAACCAAATTATTCAATTTATAATGACTCGCTAATTCCAGAGCCTCCCACACCGACCCCTCCGCCATTTCACTATCACCAAGCAGCACGTACGTCCGATAGGGAAGTTTATCGAGTTTCGCATTCAGCGCCATGCCGAGTCCGATAGACAATCCTTGCCCAAGCGATCCGGTCGCCGCCTCGGTGTAGGGGAAATTTAAAGTAGGATGTCCTTCCAATCGACTTCCAAATTTGCGCAGGGTGTTCATTTCTTCAAGCGGAATTGCTCCCGCCGCCGCGTACAACGAATAAAAGAGGGGAGAGGCGTGGCCTTTGCTGAAAATCAATCGATCATTATTTGGGTAACTCGGATTCTTTAAATCAGCTTTAAAAAATCCCCCGAACATCAGCACCGTCATCAAATCAGCCGCCGAGAGTGACGAGGTAGCATGACCCGACCCAGCGGTGGTCGTGGAAGTGAGACAAAGATAACGGACGAGTTTGGCAAGTTTTTGTAATTGATTTTGTCTAGTATTCATAATTTTGGAAGGGAAAATTTATTTTTTGTTATTTAATTTTTTTGATTTTAAATCATCAATCTGCTTTTGTAATTCCTTCATTTTTAACATTTCATTTTCTTGCTTTAAAAATTGCATTGATTCTTCCTGATTTTTCACTATTTGTTTAAATTCCTTATATGCTTCTCTGTGCAATCCCCACGCATCTAACAAAAAAGTAATAAAAGCTATTACGCAAGTTAATAAAATAACGATTATAAAAGCAAATGTCCAATCAAGAATTTTTTTATTATGCCTAAGATCTTTTTTTACTCTTTCAAATTCTTCCTTATTTACCAGTTGATAGTCACTGCTGTTTGTTGGAATCGGGATAATATCGGGCATATTTTAATTTTTATAAAAGCCCTTTATTTCTAAAACTCCATTATTTTCATCCCCAGCGATATCTAAATATTTATAATTAAATAAATTTACACCACTAAAATTTACCTCCGGACCAAATGTAACTCCAGGACCAAATGTAACTCCTCCAACACTAACAACTCTTTTTGGAGTTAACGAACCATCTGCCTGTTCTTGAAAAATATCTGCAAATTTATACTGTGCCATATAAAAATTATTTTTTATTCAGTTTCAATTTTCTTTCGGATTTCGGATTTCGTGCTTCGGATTTCTCAACGCTGTGTCCCCCAAACTGATTCCGCATCGTCGACAACAACTGCCCGGTATAACTCGGCTTCTTCTGCGACCGTACCCGAAATTGAAACGATTCCTCAATCACCGGCATTGGCACTTTCAATTTCTTGCCAGCCTGTACCGTCCATTCGCCTTCCCCCGTATAATTCACCTTGCCAGACACCGCCTTCAGATCCTGTCCATATTGCTCAAAACCGCTCTTTAGCCACCCAACCAATCTCGACTCTATCACGCTTCCGCGATTATACAATCGAGCCACTTCAGTCAAATTCAATTTAAATTGAGATTTTTTCATTACCGCAAAACCCTCCGCGATCGCCTGCATCATGCCATATTCAATACCATTGTGCACCATCTTCACAAAATGTCCGGCCCCCGCGCCCTCAAACAGCGCGTAACCTTCTGGCAACGCCAAATCTTTCCACAATGGTTCCAATTTTTGTTGTAATTGTTTACTGCCCCCGATCATAAGACAAGCCCCATTTCTAGCTCCGGCCGGCCCACCCGATACTCCCACATCCAAAAAATGAATACCTTTTTCTGCTAGCTTTTTTCCGCGCCGCGCTGAATCAAGGTAGAAAGAATTACCGGCGTCAATTATAATATCCCCTTTATGTAGGTGTTGGATTAACCCTTCCGAGCCAAACAACATCTCATCGACCGCCGTTCCGGCCGGTACCATCACCCAAATCAAGCGCGGCCGAGGCAGAGAATCTACCAATTCTTTAATCGTGCTGGCCGCTTTTGCTCCAGTTTCTCGCTCCAGCGCCACCGCCACTTCGTGAGTACGATTGAAAGTAACGACTCTCCATTGTTTTTCTACTAAACGGCGCGCTACATTGGCACCCATTTTTCCAAGTCCAATCACACTAATCCTTTTAATAATCTCAATCTCAGTCTTAGTCTCTAAAAAGTCTGTGATTTCAGTGATGGTACTCTTGTCAGGGACATATTGAGCTAAGGGGACTGCGCCCTTTTGCCATCCCCGCACAATCGGATCCACAAACCGCCACATCGCTTTGATCTCGCTCGTCTCATTAAACAAAGTCTGATCTCCCATGATGCAGTCAAGCAGAATTTTTTTATACTCTTCTACATACGGAAGGTCGCTTGGTTCCGTCCGTAGCAAGAAGTCAATCGTCCGCTCGCCCAGGGCATAATCAAATCCCGGCTGCTTTGACCAAAATTTAATGCTAATTCCTTCAGTCGGTTCCAATGAAAAAATAATCTGGTTTTTGTGGTGTGGTTCTCCCGCCGGACACAGGCAGGGTGCAACGTGTTTCAATGTCACGATAATTTCTTTTTTCTTGGTACCCAGGCGCTTACCACTTTCAAGCATGATTGGTACACCCTTCCACCGCTCAGACTTCAATTCAATGGTTAGTTTAAAATAGGTTTCCACTGTCGAGCCCTTGGCCACGCCAGCAATTTCTTGATATCCATTATACTGTGCCCGACAGGTCTGTTTTTTGATGTCGGACATAATCAGGCGGGGGAGTTGTTCCAGCAGTTTCAAACGTGCCTGCCGGATAGCTTCGGGCGAAAATGTCATCGGCTGCTCCATGGTAATCAACCCCAACATTTGCAACAAATGATTCTGCCCCATATCACGCAGCGCCCCCACCGTGTCGTAATAGCGACCACGTTCTTCCACTCCAAGCGTCTCCCACAGTCGCAGATCAATAGATTCAATAAAACGATTATTCCAAATCGGCTCAAACAGATTATTGGCAAATCGAAACGTCAAGATATTCTGTAGCATCGTTTTAGCCAGGTAATGATCAATCCGATAAACCTGTTCTTCCTTAAATAATTTTCCAAGCAATTCATCAAGTCTCTCGGCGGTTTTCAAATCGTTCCCAAAGGGTTTTTCCACCAGTACCCGACTCCAGCCTTCAGTTGCTGCGCAAGGCTTGGTGAGTTTGGAGTGCGCCAAATTCGTCACTATTGGTTCTAGAAACCGAGGGGGTACCGCTAGATAAAAAAGTTTGTTAGCGCATGCTTTCCATTCATTATCAATATAGCCCAGCCGTTTAGCCAGCGTCTTGTAGGCTGACAGTTGCCCAAAGTCTCCTTGCTGCCAATCAATACGTTTTAGAAATTGTTCTGTTTCTTCTTTTGATACCTGGGCAAATTCTTCATGCTGCTCTAGTATCGCTCGTACTTGAGATCGAAATTCTTCCGTCGTTAAAGCGCGATGCGAAAAACCGATAATCTGAAACAACGGCGGCAATTTTTTTTCAATATGCAAGTGAAACAAAGCCGGCACGATTTTGCGGCTCATTAGGTCGCCTGTAGCTCCAAAAATAATCAGAACCGTTGGCAAAGAAGAAGCAGTTTTTTCCATACTTGGTTTATATTCTCCTCTCTTCCGCAGAGGGTAGGGTAGGGTGAGGTATTTCACACTCCAAAATCGAGCTGACTCCTCCTCTCTTGTCAAACAGGAGAGGCGGGGGAGAGGTCTCTAGCAACTCTAAAATATCACGCTAAAAACAAAAAAGCAATCAATTTCAAGTTGCTTTTTGATCGTGCTACTTCTGTGGATAAGACCGCTTGCCCCAAACTCTGCCATTAGCTATGATCAATTTTGGTATGTTAAGAAAGAAAAAGAAAATCGAACCGGCCGCCACAGAGGGTAATTTGTTTACCCCAAAGTGATCCCGAATAGGTCGGGATTTTTTTGGCCCAAGGCCAATCCGCCTCGGGCGGAAATTATCAATCTTAATTCTTTGTCTAACACCCCTATGCTCAAAATCATGGCCGAATACATCTGGCTCGACGGCGTAAAACCCACTGCTCAATTACGCTCCAAAACAAAAGTTATTGAAGGTCACGTCTCTTCGCTCGCTGACATCCCCGAATGGGGATTCGATGGTTCAAGCACCAAACAAGCGGAAGGTCATTTCAGCGATTGCTTGCTACGACCGGTATATTTCGTCAAAGATCCGCTCCGTGGCGAACCTCATATTTTGGTCATGTGCGAAGTTTTCAATTCTGATGGATCAGTTCATCCGAGCAACACCCGCGCTCACCTGCGCGAACTAGAAAAACAGTATGCAGATGAAGAAGCCTGGTTTGGCATTGAACAGGAATACGTCCTGATGCAAGCGGGCAAGCCCGCGGGTTGGCCGAAAGACGGTTTCCCCAAACCCCAAGGTGATTTTTATTGTGGAGTCGGGCTGGAAGCAGTCAGTGGTCGCGATCTGGTCGAAGCGCATATGCAAGCCTGCCTAGACGCTGGCCTGCGACTCTGTGGAATCAATGCTGAAGTCATGCTTGGCCAATGGGAATTCCAAGTTGGTCCACTGCCACCGCTCCAGCTCAGCGATGAAATGTGGATCGCCCGTTGGCTTTTACTACGTCTCGGCGAAGAGTATGGCTATGACGTCTGCCTTGAACCAAAACCAATCAAAGGCGATTGGAATGGCTCCGGTGGGCATACCAATTTTAGTACCAAAGCCATGCGTGCTCCGGGCGGACTCGCCGTGATCGAAGCAGCCTGTAAAAAATTTGCCACCTGTCATGACGCGCACATCGCCGTCTATGGCGCACATAATGAAGAGCGCCTCACCGGCCACCACGAAACCTGTGGTATCAAAGATTTCAAATATGGTGTCAGTCACCGTGGCGCTTCAATCCGGATTCCCATGGTCAGCGCCAACAACGGTTGCGGTTATCTCGAAGATCGTCGTCCGGCTGCTAATGCTGATCCATATCAAGTCTGCGCGGCGATTGTAGAAACAGCGTGCCGGAAGTAATCGTCTCCCTCCCCTTACGTTGTGAATTGGCATTTTAACTAAAAAACAATCTCACTCTGCCGGGGTTGTTTTTTAGTACATCTCTTGTTAGTATGAGGTAGATTTTTATGAACTACAAAACCTTCATAAATCAAGAGGCCTTCACACAAGCCAGCGCTGATTATATTAAATCAGTTCTTAAAACCGAGGCTGAAACCGTCTTCATAGCCTTGTCTGGTGGCAAAACTCCCTTACCCGTCTACCAAGAGCTCAATCCTGAAGACGTCGAGCGGGCAGAATTTTTTTTAGTTGATGAACGGATGGTTCCCCAGGAAGATGCAGACTCAAATTATGGCGCCATCCGCGAGGCGCTACCCGAAGACGCTCTCCTGCAACCGATCGACACACTCCTCAGCCCACGACAGGCCGCCCTGCGCTACCAAGCCGCCCTCGAATCAATACCCGGCGGCAAACTCGATCTGGCCGTCTTAGGTCTCGGCCGTGATGGTCACACTGCTTCACTTTTTCCCAATGATAAAGAGGCTCACGAATCGACTCAAACGGTAATCCCGACTATCAATCCCACAGCTCCTAACCCGCCAATCCGTGAACGAATTACCCTGACCTTTAATTTTCTTCGGCGCGCCAAAAAAATTCTGTTACTCGTAAGTGGCTCGGACAAACAAGCCGCTGTCGAAGAATTACTCCACGGGTCAAAAACACCTCTTGAATTTCCCGCCAAGAACTTATTAGAACATCCCGAGTTGACGATAGTCATAAAAACATTAAAACACAAGAACATTAAAACAAGCGGTGAAGGGTGATTCGCCTTTCACTGTTTTCCCGTGCGAACGGATTTCGCTGTGGCTCAAAATGTTTTAATGTTTTAATGCTTTAATGTTTTTATGCTCACTGGTTTCTGGCACACCCTCCCCAAACCCTTCTTTTGCCAAGCCCCTCTGGCCAATGTTACCGACGCTGCTTTTCGCCGCGTCATCGCGAAATACGGCAAGCCAGACGTCATCTGGACAGAATTTGTCTCGGCTACCGGCCTGTGTTCACCGGGCCGTCCCGCCCTGCTCACCGATTTTTGGTACACCGAGGCTGAGCGCCCGATCGTCGCGCAAATTTTTGGTTCCCTCCCGGAACATTTTTATGAGGCCGCGCTCTTGATTCAAGAGTTGGGTTTCGACGGTATCGACATCAACATGGGCTGCCCGGACAAAAGCGTTAGTTGTAAACAAGGCTCCGGCGCCGGACTAATACTCGAACCCAAACTGGCTCAAGAAATTATTTTAGCCACCAAACGTGGCGCTGGCCCACTGCCCGTTTCCGTAAAAACCCGTTTAGGGTATAATATAAATGTTCTCGACACCTGGTTACAAACTATATTGGAAACATGCCCCGCTGCGGTGACTATTCACGCCCGCACCAAAAAAGAAATGTCACTCGTCCCGGCCCATTGGGAAGAAATTACCAAAGCCGTCGCTATTCGGGACAAATACGACAATTCACCTGACAAAACACTCATCATCGGTAACGGTGATGTTAAAAATTTGATAGAAGCCAAACAAAGAGTCACCGAAACCGGTTGCGACGGCATCATGATCGGTCGGGGGATTTTCGGCAATCCCTGGATATTCGATCAAACGCGAGACGCTTCAAGCATCAGTATTAAGGAAAAATTATTAGTCATGGTCGAGCACACTGCTTTATTTGAAGAATTATTTACGGGTAAAAAAGGCTTCGACGTAATGAAAAAGCACTACAAGGCGTACGTCAACGGCTTTGACGGCGCGAAAGAATTGCGTGTAAAGTTGATGGAAGAAACCAAAACCGCCGCTGATGTAAAACGTATCGTAGATCAATTTCTATTATCCAATCATTAATAATCAATCATTGATCACACCCCAATTTCAAGTTTCTAATTTCTAATAATCGTACATCTATGGCCGACCTCCAAGAAATTTTTACCCGTATTCAAATCACCAAAAAGAAACAAAAAGATATCAAAACTACCTTTCGTGATGCCCTCGACAGCTCTCTTGAATACAAAGAGATAACTGAAAAGCTAAAGGCCTTGCGTGAAAAGAAAAAACAAATTGAAACCAGCGTCAAAGCTCAATTCGCCAGTGAATTTAACCAACTCGACGCTTTTCAAACCGATCTTGAATCTGACAACGTGCTCCTCAGCGACGCTGCCCTTACCCTACTTATGAAAGGTGGCACCGTCGAGGTCCAAGATGAGTATCACAATGTCTACGATCCCATATTTCAAGTAAAATTTAAAAAGAATGTCTAATCTTTTATATGACTGACCAACAAAAAAGTTTGGCACTCGGCGCGCTTGCAGTCGTAGTCGTGGTAGGCGGTTTTTTCGTCTGGCAAAAATATAGCCTGAATCTCGAGGAACCAGCCCCAATCAAAATTTCCGACGTGAAGCCTGACACTTGGCAACCAAGCATTGTCGAAACAATTCCAGTCCCTTCAGAAAAAACAACCACACCAACCGTCAAAACCGCGCCACCTACAATCGCCGTGAAGTCGGTAACAACACCACTCAACTATACCCAAGCCCTCAACCTCTATCGCGGAGCCGGCGCTTATTTCCAACTCGTAAAATGCAATGGCAACCCGGGCATGATCAGTCTTAAAAAAGGCGTTAAGTTCATGGTGGACAATCGCGACCGAGTTACGCATCGGATTGGCCTGGGCAAGAGTGTATTTACGATTAAACCGTATGGTTTTCTTATTTTAACCGCCTCGTATCCCGGCACCTCCCCTCTAACCTGCGACGGTGGGGGAGCGGCCCAGCTGAATGTAGAGGGCTAGTTGACAGACTCACATTTTACTGTTATACTATTTTCATAAAATTTGGGCAACGGTGTATCACAAAAAATCACAAGGTTCCCAAACGTTTATTCGCCAACCGGTCAGAGGATCGGCGCGGGAGGTCGAAATTTATAAAGTATCTCAAAAACATTTTGGGAACCAAGCAAACCAACAATACTATGACTTTTGGTACCGATCGACAAATGTTTGATGTGGATCTTACCTGCGCCAAATGCGCGGCCCACATTTCTCAATTGCCATTTCAACCATCCGGTGATCGTCCTGTCTACTGTGTAGACTGCAACCGCGCTTTCCGTCAGACTCGTGCCCCAGGCATGGGTGGTGGAATGAGCCGCGGCGGCATGGGCGGTGGCATGGGTGGAGCCCGACCAGCCCGTCAGATGTTCAGCGTCAACTTGAGCTGCGCTAGCTGCGGAACCGCTATCACTCAGTTGCCTTTCCAGCCAACTGGTGACAAGCCGGTTTATTGCCGAGACTGCATGCAGG
>CAZXIF010000110.1:0-10122 GCA_964640395.1 uncultured Gammaproteobacteria bacterium
ATATTTAGTTAGTTGATGGTAGATAGCGTGAGGCGACCGTGCCCCGATCCCGGTGTCGTCGGGATCCCGTGCGCGACTCATCCAACGTTGGGCGGCGTCCTGATGTTCCGCGGCAAGCTCTGGCGACTGGTCGAAGGGCAGACGGACTCGGTCGTGCCGATCGCCGACGTGACCTTCACCGGCCAGAACGGGGACTTCGATTACCCCGTACTGATGGCACTGCCCGCGCCCGACAACGCTGTGCTGCTCATCGGCGGCGGCGGTAACGCCGCAGGGGTAAAGGCGACCAACGCCTACTGCCTTCAGTAGATTTTTATTGAACCCCGCCCCCGTTGGTCGTCCCGCGACGACCCACGCCCTGACCTGATTCGCGGGACACACGCCCGGGCCTCCCTGTCCGGCGCACGAACAACCAACGGGCGCGGCTGCCGTCTGATTCATCTCAGCAGCCAACTACCCCAAAGCATTTCACTCGGGTGAAGCATTTTGGAGCTTTCTTAAAGCAATTTGAGAAAAAATGAATATTAAAAACAGTCCCGATGGGGATTGTTTTTAATTGCTCAGAAAAAGAAAGCAGAATTGACAATCAGGACTATAAAACAGTATAGTATTGATAATTACTAGCCTATCTTAATGAGATTACTATGAGTACTCGGACTAAGTCTCCACAAAAAACTACCCTTAAAAAACTACAGCAAGAAGTTCAGTTACTCCGTAGTTTGTGCATTAGTGTGCTTGGACTCCGGACTACCATTCATGATGAACAAGAATTTGACGCAAAAACCGTGGCTGAAATTTTCCGCGCTCTTGATGAAAAACCTACCTATACCTTTACAACCACTGATGATTTTTTGAAGCAACTCAAACAGGTATGATTGCCTTCTCACCCTCTTTTGCACACTAAACATTTAGCCGGCCAATTGGCTGGTTTATTGTCATTTCGGGTGACCCGTGAAGACAGAGTCATTTTTCGCTTTCTTGACCCAACTACTGTTGAATTGCTCCGGGCCGCACCACGTAAAGATAGTTACCGTTAATTTTTCAAAATAATTTTGAAATCTACTATGCAAACTGCCCGCGACAACTATATCTCCTGGGACGAATGCTTTATGCGTATGGCGCATGTGATAGCCGAGCGGAGCAAGGACCCCTCGACGCAAGCTGGCTCGCTGATCGCCACTGCAGACAATGTCGTGGTTGGTCTTGGCTACAATGGCTTCCCGCGCGGGGTTGATAACGATGCCTTACCCTGGGAGCGCGAGGGTGATTTTTTGAATACCAAATACGCCTATGTCTGCCATGCGGAGGAAAATGCGGTCTACAACGCCAACACGCAGACGAAGGGCTGCAAACTGTATTGTACCCTTTTTCCCTGTAATGAATGCGCCAAGACGATTATCCAAAATGGGATTGTGGAAGTGATTTTTGAAAGTGACAAGTACCATGATGTCGATGCGTTTGTGGCGGCCCGGCGATTGTTTGATCGGGCGGGGGTTGTCTGTCGGCAGTATTTGTCGGACTTAGCGAACGAATAATTAATAGACTATTTGGCAGTCATTGTTTAATCACTAACAATTTAGCAATATAACAGTTTAACATTTTTTTCATTGTTATATTGCTAAATTGTTAAATTGTTAGGTGATTAAAATAGGATTGGTTAGTTAAAACTATGAACAACAAACTCATCCTCGGCATTGTTGGCGAAATTGCCGCCGGAAAAACTACGGTGACTGAATATTTGCGTGAAAAGTACGGGGCAGTATCATTCCGATTTTCCGATATGCTGCGGGATGTAGCCAAGCTGGTGCATTTGGAACCAACGCGGGCGAACTTACAACAGCTATCCACGGTGCTGCGCCAAAATTTTGGGGAAGATTTGATGAGCAAGGTGTTGGCCGCGGATGTCTCTGAAGCGTCGGAGCAGTTTATTATTACCGAGGGAGTGCGCCGACCAAGCGACGTCACTTATTTAAAAAATTTGCCGGGTTTTAAAATCATGGCAATCACGGCTGAACCAACTATTAGATTTGCACGATTGAAGCATCGCTCGGAAAACGCCGATGACAGCAGTAAAACCTGGGAACAATTTTTAGCTGATAGCAACCAGGAACCAGAGCAAAAAATTAAGGAAATTATGGCCGCGGCGGATTTTACCGTTGAGAACGCGGGAACGAAGGAAGAGCTTTTTTCACAAGTGGATCGCATTATCAAACAATTTATTTCCTAAAGAATCGAAATGTTATATTGCTAAATTGCTAAATTGTTAGTGAGCAAACCTACTCAACAAAAACAATTTAACAGTTTAACAATTTAGCAATGAAACGCTGTGCAAATAAAAATTAAAAAACTCCACCCGGACGCTATTCTCCCCCACTATATTCACGAAGGTGACGCGGGATTAAACGTATACACTCTGGAAGAAGGCGTTATTGGGCCGGGGCAGCGTTGGTTATTCCCCCTGGGATTTGCCATGGAATTCCCGAGTGGCTATGTGGCCTTGATGAAGGATCGTAGCAGCATGGCCAAAAATGGTTTGCATTGTTTGGGCGGAGTGTTCGATGCCGGATATCGCGGTGAATACAATGTTTTATTGGTGAATTTGAGCGACACGCCCTACCAGGTGGAGCGCGGACATAAAATCGCCCAATTGGTGATACAGCCGATCGCGGTCGCTGAGGTGATGGAAGTGACGGAATTATCCGAGAGTAGCCGCGGCGAGGGCGGGTTTGGGAGTACGGGGAAATAACCTGACTAACACCACTGATAAGTCACAACTATTTTATTAACCATTTAGAAAAAAATTTCTAAATTAGCTATTTAAAATATGCAAAATAGCGAACAAAGAGCGGCGGTAAATTTGCCAGGACTTGACGAAAACAGGCTTCGTCAACGCATAGCCGGGGGGAAAGATTCGGCAAAGGCTGCTGAAGTAAAAATCATCACGCTGGCCGAATTACAAAAAGAAAAAGATAAAAAATTGGGCATAGCGAGCGCCGATGACGAGGGAGTTGTGGTGGAAGAAAATTAAGCCTTACCAGCATGCGTGCTTATTTAGCGATTGTTGAAAAAATTCTTAAGGAGGGCAAACCAAAAACCGACCGTACGGGAGTCGGTACCTTGGCTGTGCCTGGTATGATGTTTCAACATGATTTAGCGGAGGGTTTCCCCCTGCTCACTACCAAGAAAATTCCGTTTAGGTTGATTGCTTCTGAACTGGAATTTTTTATTAAAGGCATTACGGATAAAAAATGGTTGCAGGAAAAAAATAACCATATCTGGGATGAATGGGCCAGTCCGACCAAAGCTCCGTATGGCCATGATGAAGCGTCGAAAAAACGTATGCTGGAGGAGCGCGATCTGGGGCCGGTGTATGGCTTCCAGTGGCGGCATTTCGGGGCAATGTATGTGAACTATGATACTGATTATACCGGACAAGGCGTGGACCAGCTGAGACGGGTGGTGGAAACGCTTAAAACCAACCCGAGTGACCGACGGATGATCGTGAATTCGTGGAATGCGGCCGTGCTCGACCAGATGGCTTTGCCGCCGTGCCACTATTGTTGGCAGGTGACGGTGATTGATGGACGCTTGAATTTGCTCTGGAATCAACGCTCGGTGGATACGATGTTGGGACTGCCGTTTAATATCGCAAGCTACGCGCTACTACTTCATTTGCTCGCCAAGGAAACTGGATTGCAGGCAGGTGTCTTGACCGGATTTTTGTCGGACGTACATATATATACCAACCATGTCGCGGGGGCCAAAGAGCAGCTGACGCGCGATGTGAATACCTATCCCCTGGCGAAAGTCGTTACTGAGCGGTTTACGTCCATTTTTGATTGGAAATACGAAGACACGCAAGTTGTTGGCTATGAAAGTTTTCCGCGGATTAATTTTGAAATTGCGGTATAAATTTTTTATATTTATGGAAAAAAAATCACCCTTTTCGCCAGACTCGTTGAGAGATAAAAATAAAAACAATGATAACATACGAATTGGTTTTATTGATACGGAAACAGGAAAAAAAAGACGCTTCGATACCGCTCTGTCGCGCAAGGATATCCCGGCAGAAACTTTTAAGAAAGATGTTATTTTTAGCAGCGTTTTGCCGGAAAAAAAACAGTTGGCAGCCGACGTTGCAATGATTGTCGGCACTCAAACTGAAGTAGGGGCGTCAGAAACGATTGTTTCCAAACAGCAAGTGGAACGCAGAAACAAAAGAATTCTTTCAAAAAAATAAAAACGTGCTGCCTTACTATGTCCGTGTCTCTAATTGCCGCAGTCTCAAAAAATAATTGTATTGGCCTCCACAACCAAATCCCCTGGCACCTGCCCGAGGACCTGAAGCATTTTAAAAATCTTACTACAGGGAAAATCGTCTTGATGGGGCGTAAAACCTGGGAATCCCTCCCCGAAAAATTTCGTCCCTTACCGAATCGCAAAAATATTGTCGTGACGCGGCAGAGCGACTACGCTTTGCCGGACGGTGTGGAGCGATTTTCCGAGATTGAAGAAGCGATCAAAAAATATGGAGATCAAGAAATAATGGTGATTGGCGGGGCGGAAATATATAAACAAACGATTGAATTGGCAGATACGCTGTATATCACTCATGTGCACCAAACCGTGGCGGGCAATGCTTTTTTCCCGGTGATTGACGCAACTGTGTGGCAAGAAACAGAGCGGAAAGATGAATTTGGGTTGAGTTTTGTAACGTACAAGCGAAGCACCAAATCTAAAATGATAAGCTCCAAATAAGCACCAATAATTAAATTATAAATGTCATTCCCGCGAATGCGGGAATCCAGAATAGCATAACGAAGCCAAAAGTGACCGTGGATTCCCGCTCCTGGGCGGGAATGACACTGACTGGTTTGGAACTTGCAATTTAGGATTTGAAATTTCAACATATGTTCATCATGGTCGACGGTATCGACGGTAGTGGCAAAAGTACTATCGTTGAAACCTGGAAAGAATACTTGGTGTCGGAAGGTAACCCGGTATTTGATCTGAAAAAATACTGGAAGGAAAAAAGCCTGGCGCCGACGCTGGATGAATTGCGAGGGTATGATTTTATTATCAGCGGGGAACCGACCTATGTGGGGGTGGGAGCGGCGATTCGGCAGGAATTGATACGAGCGGGCACTAATTATAGTGGTCGGTCGATTGCTGAAGCCTACGCCCTTGACCGGTTGATTTTGTACCATACTCTTTTGATTCCCCTGCTAAAGGAGGGTAAATGCGTGATTCAAGACCGGGGGGTGAGCACTTCTTTTGCCTACCAGCCGGTGGCCGATCCGAATATTACAGCGGAATTTTTAGCCACCCTCGAAGGCAACCAGCTAGCTCTGCAATTTCGGCCGGATTATCTGGTACTGCTCCAGGCTAGCGCCACCGTAGCGATGGCTCGCTTGGCGCAACGAGCCGACAAACAGGATAATGTGATTTTTGAGCAGCTCGCCTTTGAAGAAAGGCTGGCCGAACGTTTTGCAACGTCATCGTATCGGGCAGTGTTTACAGCTCGTGGGACCGTGATCAAAGAATTGCCCGGAGACGCGGAACTTGCTATACTAAAGGCACAAGCCTTACAGCTTTTAAAAAATTTACTTAACATTTAAACCTACCCTATGCTCACACCCGTACCACAACTTTTAGGCCAGAGTTGGAAAACATATCGCCAACATTTTATGGCTCTGAAGCCGTATATACTCTTACTTTTTTTACCCACGGTGGTCTTGTCGCTTTCCGGAGTACTTGGCATTACACTCAGCGCGCTATTGCCTGTTTCCGATACGCTGGTTACTATCGTAATTGTCCTACTGTCTCTGGCGGCCTGGATTTTTAGTATAATTATGAGTTTGGCAGTCGCGCTGGCTCTCAAACAGGCGCTGGAAACAGGTACGGTGCCGGCATGGAGAGAAGCGCTACACAAAGTGGCTCCCTATTTGGCTTCAATTATCTGGGTTTGGATCCTGGTGGGTTTAATAGTGCTGGGTGGTGTCATATTACTTATCATTCCGGCTCTTATCTTTACGGTGTGGTATGTATTTAGTAGTTACGCCGTATTGTTTGAAGGCCTACGAGGTTGGGCAGCGCTCAAGGCCAGCAAAAACCTGGTTAGCGGACGTTGGTTCGCCATCGCCTGGCGCGTATTTGCCCCAGGGATTGTGTTTGGATTCTTGATTGGCGTTGGTTCACTACTTGTTTCTTTGCCATTTTTAGTACTGGAGCCGACTACTGTTTTGGCCGAGACCGGCCCGAGTTTGACCGTCGTTGGCTTAGAGACGCTGCGCAGCCTGTTGTCTGCCCTCGTTACGGCTGTTTTGAGCCCCTTAGCCACGTTACCTGTACTGTTGCTGTACCTGGAAGTCAAAAAGACGCCGGTTGAAGTTCTCCCTTCGGCTCTTATTTCTTAGGTCAATAATTATCACTCTACTAGCTCAAAAACGTCATGCAAAAACTCATTCCCATTATCGGGTTGGAAATACATGTGGAGCTGAACACGAAAAGCAAGATGTTTTGCTCATGCGCCAACAACCCCTTTATTGAAACTCCGAATGTACATATCTGCGAAGTATGTTTGGCGCATCCGGGGACACTGCCGGCGCCGAATCGTGAAGCTATCATTTCGACCGTGAAAATTGCCCGGGCTCTGAATTGCACTATCGCTACGGACAGTAAATTTGATCGCAAGCATTATTTTTATCCGGATTTACCGAAGGGATACCAGATTTCCCAATATGATCAGCCGGTGGGACAACATGGTTTTGTTGAGCTGAATACGTTATTAAAAAATCATCGCCCACAGGCCAGGATTGGGGTCACGCGCGTTCATTTGGAAGAAGACACGGCCAAGCTCAACCATGGCGCGGATGGCAGTACCTTGGTTGATTTTAATCGAGCGGGCGTGCCGTTGGTCGAGATCGTGTCAGAGCCTGATGTGGAAAGCGCGGCGGAGGCAAAGATGTATTGTCAGGAATTACAGCTTATTTTTCAAACTCTGAAAGTAAGCGGCGCGGAGATGGAAAAAGGGCAGATGCGTTGTGAGGTGAATATTTCGTTGCAAAAAGAAGGAACATGGAGCAAGGAGCAAGGAGCAATTGTGCCGGTGAGTGGACAAACATTGAATGCCAAAGTTGAAGTCAAAAATATTAATTCTTTCCGGGCGGTGGAAAAAGCGATTGAGTACGAAATTAAACGCCAAACCGAGCTGATTGAAAAAGGCGAGCGGTGGATACCGGAAACGCGGGGATGGGACGAAAACCATGGCGCGACCGTGCATCAACGCAGCAAGGAATCGGCGGCGGATTATCGTTACTTTCCGGAACCGGATATTCCACCCTTTAACCCCGATTTGTTGGCTAAAAATGTACAATTACCAGAATTACCCCAAAGTAAACGAGTTCGTTTTCATGAGGAGTTTGGTTTTTCGGTGGCTGATAGCTATCTTTTAAGCAGCAGTCACGACTGGGCTAACTATACCGAAGGGGTCGTAAGTGAACTACAAGAGTGGCTACGCAGCTTGCCCGAGAGCCATGCTTTGGCTCCCTTACTTTTGACGACCAAAAAGCAAGCAGTCGCTAGGTTGGCTGGTGGCTGGCTGACGAGCAAGCTGCTGGGTCTGATGGCCGAACGAGCTATTGATATCGGAATTTTAAAAGTTAAACCAGAAAATTTTGCCGAGCTGGTGGCTTTGATCTACACCAATCGGGTGAATTCCACGAATGCACTCAAAATTTTGCTGGCTATGGTTGATTCGGGGGTGGATCTAGACCCGACTCATATTATGGAAGATAAAGGCTATGGCCAAATCGCTGATGAAGGTAAAATTGGAGCGGTAGTCGATGATGTTATTAAAAGTTACCCCAAGCAGGCGGCCGATTTTAAGGCTGGCAAGGAACCGATTATTAAATTTTTACTCGGGATGGCGATGAAAGCTACCGAGGGGAGCGCGGATCCGGTGGTGGCAGAGAAGTTGTTGCGAGAAAAATTAAAAATATTATAATACTTGGCTACAATAAAAAAATATCCCGACTCAGTTGGGATTATTTTTTTAGCGACAATCCTTTCAGACAGCCAATTGTCGATGATGGCGGGCAGACGGCAACTTGACTGGCATCGCTGAGGAGGCGTAAGTTGGCAAATCTTCCAACTCATCCGCCAGCCGCACCGTCGCCATTGCCAACTCATAATGAGTCTGCAAATTAAGCCAGAATTCCGCCGAAACATTAAAAAATTTGCTCAGCCGAAGCGCGGTATCAGCCGTGATGCCACGGCTGCCATGGATAATTTCATTAATACGACGAGCCGAGATGCCGAGCGCTTTCGCCAAACGGTATTGTGTCAATTGGAATGGCTCTAAAAATTCCGCTTGTAACACTTCCCCCGCATGGATAGGCGCGAGGGTAATAACTCTTTTGATTTTCATAAAAACTAAATAAAAATTTACGTTAATGATAATCTACGATTTCAACTTGATACGCCTGCCCTTGATCCCAACGGAATTGTATCCGCCACTGTCGATTGATGCGAATACTGTATAACCCCTTTAATTTCCCACGTAACTGTTCCAAATGATTAGCCGGTGGTACCCGTAAATCCTGCAAGGTCATGGCCGCGTGAATCATCACTAATTTACGTAGCGCAACACGCTGAATATCCGCGGGTAAATAGCGAGAACTTTGACCAACGAATAAGGCTGCCGTTTCAGACGATCCAAAATTTTTAATCATATTTTTCTATCCGTAAACTAGCGTCTCAATAATAACGGCATTCGTTATTATTGTCAAGTACCACACCGGCTACCTATCCACACGCTATTGCCCTTGCCGCCAACCATGTCACTTGGTATACTGTCACAGATATTTTATGCAAAAAATTTTCCTCATCATTTCCTACCCACTTGATTTCTGAGAGACGGCCACCCGTAGAGGGTGGCTATTTTTTTGTCAGCGACGAGGTGAACCGGCCCTGGCGGCAGGTGAACCCGTCTGGCTGACAATCCCGTCGCCTGACGGGATAACTATCATGTAACGAATAACGAAATTCCATGACACCTTCCTTCTTAACACTCCAAAATGGAACGGTTTTCTCCGGACTCACTCCTGATTGGCAAACTGGCCAGCTGTTCTCCGGAGAAGTCGTGTTTACTACCGGCATGACTGGATATGTTGAATCTCTTACCGACCCTTCATACGCCGGACAAATTTTGGTGTTTACTTTTCCCCTGATTGGAAATTATGGCGTACCAGCATCGGCAGTATGGGAATCTACCAAAATCCATGTGGTCGGAGTGGTGGTGAGTGAAGCCTGCGAACTGTGGAGCCATAGCACTGGCCGACAGTCGCTGCTGGACTGGCTCAAAGAGCAACGGATCCCGCTGATTACGGGCGTAGACACGCGGGCGCTGACCCAGCTGCTGCGCGGGGCGGGCACCATGCGTGGCACGCTGACGACTGATAAAAAATTCCTAAAAAAAACCATGCCGCCTACCATCATGAATGTAGTGGCGGGAGTGTCCGTGACCGAGCCGCGGCTGTATGGCAAAGGTAAAAAGATTGTTATTGCGGTAGATTGCGGGATGAAAGAAAATAGTATTCGCTGCCTTACCGAGTATCCGGTGACGGTCAAGCGGGTTCCGTATGATTATGATTATACTAACGAACCATATGACGGGGTGTTCTTGTCCAATGGCCCAGGCGATCCGGAAGAGTGCGTGAAAACTATAGCGATTCTTAAAAAGGCCTTTGCCCGTAAAAAGCCGATTTTCGGTATTTGCCTTGGCTCACAGATCATGGCGCTCGCGGCCGGAGCCAAAACCTACAAATTACCCTTTGGGCACCGTGGTCAAAACCAACCATGCCTGGAAGCCAAAACCGGAAAAGTGGTCATTACGAGTCAAAATCATGGCTATGCGGTGAGGGAAAGAACTATTCCTAAGGATTGGCAGGTCACGTATCGAAATTTGAATGATGGCTCGGTAGAAGGGGTGGCGCACAAAAAACTGCCGTTTTTCTCGGTGCAATTTCATCCGGAAGCAGCGCCGGGGCCGACGGACACCAGGGACTTATTTGATAAGTTTTATAACTTATTATAATTGAATTTTCAATTTCTAATTTTCAA
>CAZXIF010000111.1:0-3306 GCA_964640395.1 uncultured Gammaproteobacteria bacterium
TAGTCCGCGCGGTTTTTGAGCTTCCTCTCAGGCTTGACCCGGATGGGCTCGCGTGAGAACGGTCAACCCCAGGTCTTGTAGAAGGAGCGCGTAACGTATGTCCCGCATCACCGGCAGGGTCAAGTGGTTCAATGACGCGAAGGGCTTCGGTTTCATCGAGCACGAAGGCGGTCCGGATGTGTTCGTCCACTACTCTTCGATCCAGGCGGAGGGGTTCCGGTCGCTGAAGGAAAACGACAACGTGGAGTTCGAGGTCCGCGAGGGTCCAAAAGGGCTTCAGGCCGCGAACGTCACCAAGGCTTAGTGGAACCCGCCCAGCCGCGCCACCCGCGCGTGTTGTTCGTGGAAGACGAAGAGGCGCTGGTGTCGGCCTACCGGCGCTACTTCGCGAACCGCATGACCATGGCGTTCGCGGCGTCCGGCGAGCAGGCGGTGGTGCAACTCGCGGCATTCCAGCCTGACGTCCTCGTGCTCGATCTGCGCCTGCCCGATACCGACGGCGTGGACCTGCTTTGCCAGCTCCGGGCCCAGCGGCCCGGTCTCCCGGTGGTCGTGACCACGGGGTATGCCAGCATGGAGCCGCTGATGCCGTCATCGTTGCCGAAGGAGAATTGCCGCAGTTCATTGCCGGTAGTTTCTTGGATTATTTTGTAGCCTTTTTTACGCAGTTCGTTCTTGTAATAATTTATCACAAAGGTGGGTTCGGCATCCATGTCTTTCCATTCGATCTGGATGGTGTCGCGATGATCGGCGACTGGGGTGGCGATGAGCTGCCAGGTTTTGCTTATGGTGCTGAGGCCCCCACCGGAATCGGTGTTGTCTCCGGTGGTCGGACTATTGCCATTGAGGGCTAGGAATAATTGGGAGAGGATTAATTTGGGGAAAAAGGCCGCGATTTCTACGGCGCGATTTTTGTAGCCGCCGGAAATGAAGGTGATGCGCTCGATGGCATCGCGATCGTAGACGGGGATGGCGACGGGAAATGATTCCGGAACATTCGACAGTACGGTCGGGCCTTGGCCGACAGCGAGGCGAAAAGCGATGATACTGCCGACGATAAAAATTATAATGGCTAAACAACCGGTGAACAATACGCGGCGCAGGCCGAAATGATTTTTGGTTAATTCGCCAATGGGCGGCTCTACAATTTCGACTTCATCGATCGGGTCGCGGGGCATAGGTTTGAAAAGCAAAATCTCAAAAAATAAATAACAAACCATTGAGGTGAGTGTGTTGCCAATGATTTTAGCAGTTTTTGGTTTTTTTGAACAGGGTTTGGTTCGTTGTAATTTTGTCTGGTTTATGGTTTAATTTATCAACTTCCCGCGCGAGCGGGATTTCGCTGAGGCTCAAGATTTTTATATTTTTTATGCAGGTGACTTTTTACGGCGCGGCGGGTGAGGTGACGGGGTCGTCGAGTGTTATCGAGACTGGAAATGAGCGCATTCTGATTGATTGTGGCATGTTTCAGGGTGGGGCGGTGCATGAGGCGCAGAATTATGAACCGTTACCATTTGACCCTAAGGAGTTGACCCATGTACTCGTTACCCACGCGCATTTGGATCATGTGGGGCGTTTGCCGCTACTTACCAAAAATGGCTATCAGGGCTGGTTTTATGCGACGCCGCCTACGGTGGCTCTGGCCGAGCTTATTATGCGGGACGCGCGGGGGGTGATGGAGCATGAGGAGCGCAAGACCGGCAAGCCGCCGCTTTATAGTGGCGAAGATATCGCGAACGTGATGAGCCGGTTCAAACAGCTAGACTACGAAAATCCGACCGTGCTGCGAAGCCCGGCAGATGTCGCGCAGGGGACCGTGACGGTGACCATGCACGATGCCGGGCATATTTTCGGGTCGGCGTTTATTGAAATTCAGGCGGAGGGGAAGCGGGTGGTATTTTCGGGTGATGTGGGTAATGTGGAAGTGCCGATTTTACGCGATACGTCGGCGCTGCCGGCTGAGATCGATTTGCTCGTGTGCGAATCCACCTATGGCAATCGCAAGCATGAATCGGTGTTGGCGCGCCGCGCGCTGATCGAAAAGTTGGTGACTGAAGCGGTAAGCCGTGGTGGGGTGCTCATGATCCCGTCTTTTTCACTGGAGCGTACGCAAGAATTGATTTACGAGTTGAATGACCTGGTGGCGCGTAAACATAAGATCAAGAATGTGCCGATTTTTTTGGACAGTCCGCTCGCGATCGATGCGTTGCGCGTGTATCGTCAGTATCCGAAGTATTACGATGCCGAGGCGCAACATTTGTTGCAGATCGGGGATGATTTGTTTCGGTTTCCGGGTTTGACGTTTACTTATTCGCGCGAGGAATCTAAGAAAATCAATAGTACGCCAGGGCCGAAAATAATTATCGCGGGCGCGGGGATGATGAATGGCGGCCGGATCGTGCATCATGCCATGCGGTATTTGTCGGATGAGCGCAATACGCTCCTTATTATCGGGTATCAATCCGAGGGCACGCTGGGGCGGCGGATTTTGGATGGGGAGTCGCCGGTGCTCATTAATAACGAGCGGATTCCGGTGCGGTGCCGGGTGAAAGCGACGGGGGCGTTGTCCGCGCATGGGGATCAGGATAAATTGGTGAAGTGGATCGGGGGGTCTCTGCCAGTAGCGAAGAAGATTATGTTGAATCATGGGGAGCCGAGGAATCAGGTGGTGTTGGCGGAGAGGTTGAAGAAGGAATTGGGGGCGGAGGTGGGGCTGGTTGGGAAGGGAATGAGAATTGAGGTTTAAAGTTTTAAATATCCAGATTAAATCAGTGTTTGTTTTGAGGTTTTGCCCCAGACTTTAATACCCGTTCCAAGGTAGAGTGGAAGGCACTTTTAACATTGTTGGCATTTTTCATAGTAGCAGGTATACTATCTGAACTACAGGAAAAAATAATTACCATGACAATACTTCAAGTTACTTGGCAAAAAAACACTCAAAATAATGAATGGTTTGATTTTTTGCGTTTAGATTTAGACGCTCCTTATTTTAAGGACAAAAGAGGGGTTTTTTTGATTTGGTATGCAAGCCCGTCCCAAGCAAAAGTTATCAAAATCGGGAGTGGAAATTTAGCGGAACAGTTAAAAAATCTTCGCGTTAATCCTGTCATTTTAGACTATTCAAAAAATGGAACTTTAAAAGTATCTTGGATTGCTGTAAATGGAGCTCTGCAACCAGAACAAATGAATGGTGTTGAAGCATATCTAAGTAGAATTTATACGCCACTGCTCGGTGAAAAAAAGAATGCGGAAGAAATTCAGGTTAATTTAATTGGTAAATAGAATGTGAATTCCTTGCTTTCACTT
>CAZXIF010000112.1:0-4281 GCA_964640395.1 uncultured Gammaproteobacteria bacterium
GCTGTCGGCCGGCATGTTAAGTTTAGGCAGGGCGGAGACAAATGGCATGAGCACATCTTCATATTTCAACGGCGCTTACTTTATTATGGGGGTGGGCACCTCCACCTTCCGTGCTACTCTCGGTGGCACGAGCGGTGGTGGGGGTACGTTCTATATTAATCAGAATGGGGGTGTTTCCGCATCTGGTACTGGCATTTTCTATAGTAACTTAGCCGCCTCTTCTACGTTTCAGGTCACAGCTACTACCACACACTTTAGTGATTTAATATTTAATGGTACGGTTTTGAGCCGCCCATTGTATGGTTTAATAACAAGTGACGCAGTGGCTAGCCAACGCGGTTTGTGGTTCGCGACAACTACGAACGGTGGTTTAGGACAAGACCCAGTTATGGCTATTACGGCGACCACCACCGGAGATTTAGACTATGCTCGTGTCGCTATCGGCACCAGCACCTATTGGGGAACACCCGGCATTCGCGACCAACTCTCGGTGGCCGGTAGAATTTATTCCACCTGGCGAGAAATGCGCTGTGATTTCCCTGGAGTGGGTATTACGGTGTCGAGTACCGCTCTCGCTGGCGGGATCTGTGGCGGTTTCAGTTTTATACCTGATACTGACGGTGGCTATATGACTCCTACTACTAGTTTTGCTCTCGGTAATTATCAAGCCAACCCATCATTTATACGCTTAAGAGCGGGAACGGCTACATTAAACAATGGAGATAGCGCCGCTCTCGGGAGTATAGCTCCCTTTGTCGCGGCTAGTAGCTCCCCAACCATGGAAGCTCTGGTTAGAATGGTATCCTCAACCGCCGGCGCTCCTGTTGGCGTCGCTGGCTTTGCCGCGAGTAATACCCTTTATATGGTTGGCTTTCTTGGAGTAACCAGCACCGCGAATGTACAAGAATTTTCCACCGAACCTAAAAACGGCATCTATTTCGGAGCTTCAACCACGAAAAATTGGATTGCCGTGACCAATAATAATTTTACCACCACCACGGTTAACACGGGTGTGGCCACTTCCACCGGTGCTTATCAGCGACTACGCATCGAAGCCACCGCCAATCGGGTGCTGTTCTTAATCAACGGCAAGGTCGTGGCGGGAAGTACGACCAATATTCCCACCGCCAACTTGCGTCCAATTATTTCCGTGGCTTATGTTGAGGAGCCGCCTCAAGGTGTTCGTCAGACCGCGTCATCATCCCGAGATTTTGATGTTTCTATGATGAGATTGTGGGTAGACGACCCCCCCTCATTTCCTGATAATTTATCGTTTGCTTCTGCTTTGGCACAGGATTTGAGTGGTTTGGAGGTAGTTACTCCAGCTTCGCCAGCGCCGGTTAATCCAGTTGATTATGGGAAGAGCGCCAATATGGGGGTGTGGTACCCGGCGGAAGACCCCGCGGCCACCTTTGAACCCGGGACGGTAATGGTGCTGGCTGACAACTCTTCAGCGACGAGTACTATTGCTATTGTGTCGTCCACCTATCCATACCAAGAGCGCGTGGTGGGGGTGGTTACCGAAAGCCAACAGATTATCATGGGTAATAGCGCCGACCGCATACCGATAGCTGTTTCCGGTCGAGTAGCCGTGCTGGTGAGCGCGGAAAATGGGGCAATCAAACAAGGAGATTATCTCGTTCCTTCTTCGGTACCCGGATATGCCATGCGAGCGACCAAGGCCGGCCAAGCGTTTGGCCAGGCACTCACCAATTTTGATGGTCCAGGCACGGGCAAAATTTTCATGAACGTTAAACCCACCTACTTTAGCGGCGCCAAACTTGACGAACTATTGTCAGGGCTTACTGTCGTAAACGGAAATCAGCCTTTCAGCCAGCGCTTGTTGACGCAATTGTCGGCCACCAGTCATGCGGGAATTTTTGCGAGCAGCACATCGGATATTTATGCCGATCGGATAGCGGCTGGATTGGAATTAGTGGCTCCCGAGATAACCACTCAAAATTTGATTACCAATTCTATTCAGGCCGGGTCAGATGGTGAATTGATTGTACGCCTCTTGGATGATCAGCAGTTTGTTATCACAGCTTCGTCAACCACCGGGGCCGAGATCGCCACATTTACGGTGGTACGGTTTGATACAAAAGGCAACGGCTTTTTCGCGGGGACGTTGACGGTTGACACCTTGAAAGCGAACCACATTGAGGGCTTGGATGTGCTGTCAGACAGACTGGCTCTCTTGGAAAATGCCTTTGTAAGCAGTACCGCTCTCACTAATTTTAATTTAGAGAGTGTCAGTAGCAGTTTGTCCGCTCTATCGGCCTTCACTTTCCAAAGTGTCAGCAGCAGCTTAACCATTTTATCAACTCGGTTAGACCAAGCTGATGGTTTGTTACAGGCTCTCCAACAACAACTCGCTTCCGCCACGTCCACCACCAGCACCAGCTTAACTTTGGAATCTTTAACCATCCCGGGAAGTATTACGGTTAATGGCGCGGCCACCTTTAGCAATGGTTTACAAGCGACCAGTATTAGTTCGATAGGGGATATGCTGGCTCTTATGAGTGATACGGTGTTTTATGGTCGGCCATACCTGAATAGCGATAGCGCCGGGTTTGTCCTCATGGTTTCGGGCACGCAATTTGCCGATGTCGCCTTTGATCGCGAGTATTTGGACCAGCCGGTAGTGAATACGACCATTTCTCTGGACGCTACCTCGACCACGTCGACGGTGCTGGCGGCCGTTGGGTTAACACCCGAAGAAGCTATATTCGCCGATGATATTCGTTATCTTATAACCAAGAAGAGCGTAAAAGGGTTTACTATTCTTCTCAACAAACTGGCTCCAACCGACATTATGTTCAGTTGGTTAGCGTTTGCGGTTAAAAATCCGCGAATTGTCACATCCACCACGAGTACGCTACCAATCGACACCACCACCACGACTACTGCCACGACCACAGCGCCACCTCCACCAACTGACACGACTCCGCCACCAACCACTGACACAACCACTACCCCACCCCTAATCATTGACACGACTGTCACTGCCACGACCACAGCGCCACCTCCACCAGCTGACACGACTCCGCCACCAACCACTGACACGACCACTACTCCCTAAAAGAGGCGAAGCAAAATATGCCGTTTTCCTCATCTTATCTCCATAAAACAACAATTAATTTTGTAGTTGTTTTATTTTTGTTGATCAGCGGATTTTTGCTTGGCAATTTTTACGTTGCTGTTCAAGCGAAGAAAGACCAATCACCACAAAAAAACGAGGTTCGTACGTCTGATAAGAGTGGCTACTCGTTCACTAATCCGTTGCTTGAATGCGGTGATATTAATAGCTTATCCAACAAAACAACGGCGGCTCTTAAGAAAAGCGTTAAACAGTTTGTTGATGACAGCATCTCCAACGGTGAGGCTGATCATGTTTCGGTCTATTTTCGAGATTTGAACAATGGCCCGTGGTTTGGTCTGGGTGAAAAAGAAATATTTTTACCGGGCAGTTTGCTTAAGGTGCCTCTTCTGATGGCTATTTTGAGGAATGGTGAAGACGACCCAACCTTGTTAAACAAAAGATTTTTGAACGCGCGGAATCGAACTGATATTGTTGAATATTTCAAACCGGCGCAAGAGATTGTTCTGGGGAAAAGCTATACCGTTCAGGAATTATTGCAAGCCATGATCAAATATTCAGATAATAATGCGACCAGCCTGCTTACCCGAGCTATCAGTGAAAAAGATATCAAGAATGCCTATCTTGATTTGGGTATTGATATCCCTCAAACGACCAGTTATTCCATGTCGGTCCGAACGTATGCTTCTTTTTTTCGTATTCTGTTTAATGCCACCTATTTTAGCCGGCAGTCTTCGGAAAACGCTTTGCGCCTGCTCTCCGAAACAGACTTTAAGCAGGGTATTATGGCGGGCGTGCCGTCAGGCATCACCGTAGCACACAAATTTGGCGAACGGGGCATCGCCGAGACCGACCAAGATCAGCTGCATGATTGCGGTATCGTCTATTACCCGGGTAGGCCGTATGTGCTGTGCGTGATGACACGGGGGTCTGATTATGATAAACTGGCCGGGGTGATAGCGAACATTTCTAAGATTGTCTATCAGACAGTTCAGGGGGGGGGTTGAGTGAGTAGTTTATGGTTATCATAGAGTATGTCTAGAGAATATAAAGGGTCGAGAAAATATATTTTTTTGGTTTTTAGCCTGCTGGCGGCAGGCTTTCTTTTAGGCCGCTTCACCGTACTCAAGAAGGACACAATTTTGGCCCCTAATTTTGAAAAACGCGGCAGAGCTGGTTTG
>CAZXIF010000113.1:0-5730 GCA_964640395.1 uncultured Gammaproteobacteria bacterium
AACCACCCCTCCGGCGACCCGACCCCATCGGACACTGATATCGAACAGACCAAACGGTTAGTCGCGGCAGGGGAGTTGTTGGGGATAAAATTGATTGACCATGTGATCGTGGGTAAAGATACGTGGGTAAGTTTAAAAGAACAGGGGATTATTGTTTAAAAATGTAGTGTCATTCCCCCGACTTAGTCGGGGGAATGACACCGGTGATATTATAAATTGGAAATTAAACATAATACTATGCCACTCTATTTCTCCGCAACTCAACAATTAACTCTCCCGACCTTCTTAAACCTTAATCTCGCCTGGTCTTCGTGGTTCATCTTTCAAGAAAGACCCCGCGTGAACTACCAATCCGCCGTATCGACTGAATACACGGGGACAAGTGTCTACGAGCAGCTGCGGGTCGCCGGCGTACTCGCCCTGGTCGAAACATTCAATTTCCCGCTGTCTCGTATCGCTATCAATGTACCCTTGCCCACGAATAAACGAAAAAGGGCCGCCATCGTCGTGTATCGGGATGATGCTCACCGTGAGCCGCAACTCGTTCTGGAGTGTCAACGCGCTTCCCTCACCACCCGCCAGAGAGATGAAGCGCTCAAAAAGACCGTGCGCAAAGCGCAAGCGCTCGGAGCGGCCTGGGCACTGTGCGCCATTGGTGACAAACGAGTGCTCGTCGCTAAGGCCGTCGACTCACCAACGGTCATAGAATTGCCATTTATGTTATTAAAGGGAGTCAATGGAATCGAATAGTATGTCTAAATCTCAATCTCAGTCTCAATCTAAATCTTTGGTCAACGCCGTCTCCCTCACCGTCGCTCGACAAAATTTATTTGAACTGGTGGAAAACGTAGCCGTGACCGGCCAACCCGTAACTCTCACTGAACACGGTCAACCAAAAGTGGCGCTCATCGCTATCGATGATTTCGAAGCCTGGCTCGAAACCCGGTTTTGTCTGCCCTTGCCGAAGTCTCAGCGAAGCGCGGGCTCTCCGGTATCATCACGTCGCCAAGCAATGAAAGAGCCAAACCTGACCAGTCGCTATGAACGTTTGGCCAATAGCTTAGAGCAGGCTGGCTTTCTGCTATCCGAACGGCCAACCACTTGGTATACTACCGACGCGCCTCGATCACCCCGCGCTACCAAGCGTCGGCGAGGACGTTAAGGTATTTTCTCGCCGCGCTTACTGTAGCGCATGTGGCTGATTTCTTAAGCAAGCTCCCGGCTGGTGTCGACACGGTGATAGGTGAAAAAGGGGTCAAATTATCGGGAGGCGAAAAACAACGCTTGTAGCTTTATACCGCTTCTTTTCCGACCGCTTCACTAATTGAAGAAAATCCATCTCGTTCCAGTAATTTCAAAAGTCCCCGGTTAATATTTCTGGCGAACGCCGGTCCTTCGTAAATAAAGCCGGTGTACGCTTGAATAAGCGATGCTCCAGCTTTGATAAGCGCATAGGCATGCTCGGCGGTAAAAATTCCGCCCACCCCGATAATCGGCAATGCGGGTGCTTGTTTATGGATATGGCGAACGATAGCCAGTGCCCGCTCGCGTAGCGGCGCGCCACTGAGTCCGCCCGCTTCGTCAATGTTAGTTTTTAAATGGTCTCGTGCAATCGTGGTATTGGTAGCGATAATACCATTCACTGCATATTTGCTACACACCGCCAAGACTTCATCGATGACTTCAAATGTCAAATCCGGCGCAATTTTAACGAGCAATGGTTTGGGTTGAACAGCTTTAGCGGTTAAGGTTATTTCTTTATTCTCTTCAGTTAAAGCGCCAACTATTTGCTCCAACGCCGAGCTATCTTGAAGGGTGCGCAATCCAGGAGTATTGGGCGAGCTCACGTTAATGGCAAAATAATCCGCCCGGTCATAGAGGGTTCGGAAACTAAACAGATAATCCTCCGCCGCGTCTTCAAGCGGCGTTATTTTTGATTTACCCAAACTCACACCGATGGGAATCACCAAGGGTGGAAATGTTTGCAAAGCCTTTACCAAAGCCTCAGCCCCCTGATTATTAAATCCCATCCGATTAATAAGCGCCTGATCAAGGGGCAACCGAAACATCCGCGGCCGCGGATTGCCAGGTTGCGCGTGCTCGGTCACGGTGCCAATTTCCAAGTGACCAAAACCAAGTGCCGCGAGGGCGGGTAGCGCCTCACTGTGCTTATCAAAACCCGCCGCCAAGCCAAGCGGAGTGGGAAATCGTAATCCAAATACGGTTTGCGCCAGTCGGTCGTCATGAGTCCGAAGGAGCGCGCTGATGAATCGTAATGCCAGAGGCAGTCTGCTTCCCGTCCGGAGTAACGACATCACGAGTCGATGAGCGTCTTCGGGATCGTTACAGAAACGAAATAATAGCGGACGGATGAGGGTTTTGTACATTTTGTTTAAACTGTTTTAGATTTATCCAAAATCTCCCGACGGTCGCTGACCTTCTTCCAATCCACTGCTTTCAAAAAAGCCTGGATATAATCCGCGCGTTTCGTGCCATAGTCAATGATAAAAGCATGTTCGAATACATCCATCACGAGGAGTGGCACACAGCCAGCTAAGTGCCCGGTATCATGCTCGTTCACCCAGCAGTTGAAGTACCTCTCTCCCATAGGGTCGTAATACAAAATCGCCCAGCCAATCCCGCGCATCGCGCCGGTGGCGACAAAATCCTTTTGCCAATTTTCAAAGGTCGAAAATTGTTGCGTCAAAGCAGTGTGTAAGGCATTACCGCTCGCGAGCTGGGCGCCGCCATTCACCATGTTATCAAAATAATATTCGTGCAAACGCATGCCATTGAATTCCCAACCAAAGCGGCGCGTGATTTCGGCATATTCCGGGTTCGCGGTCATGTCGCTATCAAGGAGGGTGCGGAGTTGGTCTGCCAGCTTGGTCGTATTCGCCACATATCCTTGATACAAAGTAAAATGAGTGGTCAATAATTTTTCACTAAACCCGGCAGTGCCGAGTAGACGGTCGTAGTTTTGAGCAGTGTACATAGGTTTTTTTAAAGTAATTAATATTTGTAACTATTCAGTTCTTTCCCAAATCCCCCCTTGAGGGGGGCGCGGGGGATGTTGGCCAACGTTTTTACATCTCCCTACCCTCCTCAAGGAGGGAATTAACGGTGGACAGGAAAGAACTGAATAGTTACAAATATTTTTGTGCATGATTATATCTTTCCCACTAAATCCAATCCCGGCCTTAGTGTCTTACTCCCTGGCTGCCATTTCGCCGGACACACCTCGCCACCATGCTCGGCCACATACTGCGCTGCTTGCACTTTGCGCAGCAGTTCCGCTGCGTTGCGGCCGATACTATTATCATTCACTTCATAAGCTTTCAAAATGCCATCCGGATTTATAATAAACGTGCCTCGCAGAGACAATCCTTCCGATTCGATATACGTGCCAAATTCTCGGCACACTTTGCCGGTCGGGTCAGCCGCCATCGGAAAAGTTATTTTTTGAATCGATGGCGAATTATCATGCCAGGCTTTGTGTACAAACGTAGTATCAGTGCTCACGCTAATCACTTCGACATTCAGCTGCTTAAATTGCTCGTAATAATCAGCCATGTCTTCTAGCTCCGTGGGGCAGACAAACGTAAAATCCGCCGGGTAGAAAAAGAGGACCAACCATTTTCCGGCGTAATCCGCGAGTTTTACGGTTTTCACGGCCTCTTGATGGTAAATTTCCATGCTTAAATCCGGTACGACTTGGCCGATAACCGGAAGTTTGTTGTCTGACATATCGTGAAGAATTAAGAATAATGAATTACGAATTACGAATTACGAATTACGAATTACGGATCAACGGTCACTGCCTTAATTCGTAATTCGTAATTCGAGCTGCTAAAGAAATTATAGAAAGTGATTACGCTTCTTGTCAACCAATGTCATTATGGAATAAAAAAAGTGCTACACTCCAAAATATTTCTTTATCAAAAATCCAATGCCAAAATTAAATGCCGTGGCCCCCAGGCTAAGCGTCAACATCTGGCCAGCCTTTTTACGAAATGGTTCATGCCGCGAGACCGAGGTATAAAAATTGAAACCGATAATAATAATGATGGCAATTCCGAGAGAAGAAGCGAGAGCTAAAAATGGGTTCCTAACCACAGCGTAAGGACTGATCAAGCAGATAACCGTCAAAAGATAAGAAATCCCAGTAGTAATCCCGATAGTAAAAGCTTTATTTTTTTTGACAGCATCTTCTTGTGCCGAAAAATAAGAGGAAATCCCCATCGAAAGTGAAGCAGCAATACCAGTAATCAAGCCGACCATGGCGATAAGTTTGGTGTTTGCCAAAGCGAGGGTTAGACCAGCGAGCACGCCAGTGAGCTCCACGATCGCATCATTGAGACCAAGAATAACCGCGCTGACATTCGCCAGCGCCTGATGATCAATCATCGCCAGGATTCGCTGTTCGTGTTCTTGCTCCTCCGTAATCATGGCTGTGAGTTGAGGGTAGTCTTTGACCATGTCTTGGTACAGCTCGCCGATCAATTTTTCTCCCTTTTCCATGAGCTTCAAGCCGAAACTAAGACCCAAGAGTCGTGTGACACCATAATAAAACCAAATCCGCCAATAGTTCGGACGTACGTCTTGCTTGGTCACTTCTTTCCAGAGTCCGTAATGGCTCAGCTCCTGCTCGGCCATGCGCGTAATAATGGCCCGGTCTTTCGGATTTTTCACCACCAAGGCGATTTTTTTATAAATCCAATACTCGGTAATTTCGTTTTGTTGAATAGCTAACAGGGAAGGTTTCATATGCTGAATATAGTAACAAGGAATAGGGGGGCTGGCAATCGATCAATGGTTGAAAATCAAGTCGATATCAGGTCTGTTATTGTATGAAACGATTGACAAGTAGCTATTTTGCGGAAGAGAGGAAAACGCCAGTTCTTTCTTTTAAATACACCATACCAATCACAAACAACACCGTCGAAGTAAACGCCGACAACAAACAATACTGGCACCACGCCTTAATGATAAACGCTTGTAAAAACGTAAACCACAGGGAAAATAATAATCCAGTCACGGTGAAATAAGACGCCGCTTTCAGTAGCGATTCTTTCTTAATATCCAGATACAAAACAATACTCAAAAAAATACTCAGGTAATACAAGGCTCCAAATAGACTCACCGGAATCCCTGCAATTTTTGAATACTCACTCGTAGTCACTTGTTCACATCCGTGAGTGATTGTACATGGTGGAACCACCTCGCGATAATGCTCCACCGTCAAAAAACTGGCATCAAGAAAGCCAAGAAAACTAAACAATAAAAAACCGTAAACAATAAAATTTTTCAATCCTGGTTTGGTCATAATATATGGTTAACTCGTTTTCAACGCAGTCTCAATCAACTCTTTAAACTCATTAAAATTAATCGGGTTGGGCGAAATTTTTTTACCATTCAGAAAAAAAGTAGGGGTACTATCAACCCCGCCGGCCACGCCCTCGGCCTGGTCAGATTTGATTTTTGCCTGAGTGGCTGGGTCGTCAAAATCTTTTTGAAACTGCTCCAGGTTCAGCTGTAGCGCTTTGGCATAACCCACAAAAGTATCTTTGGCAGCGCGGCTATTTTCCCAATCCTTCTGGTTATCAAACAGCACATCGTGCATATCCCAAAATTTCCCTTGTTTACTCGCCGCCTCAGCCGCAATCGCCGCCGCCTCGGCATTTTGGTGTTGTGGTAGAGGATAGTGCCGGTAAGCGAATAAAACCGTGC
>CAZXIF010000114.1:0-10854 GCA_964640395.1 uncultured Gammaproteobacteria bacterium
GAGGAGCAGTTATTCGATCCATGCACCGCTGGTGGAAAGTGTTGTCTCCGAAACATCACGACGCGTCCAAGCAAACCGCTCACGGGGACGAATACAAACAGACGCAAATGGAGGAGGACATGGTAAAAAGCATGGAAGAAAAGTTAAGCCATGGCGGATTGGAGATTACTATTCGGATTATCAGCTCGGCCCCGCAGAAAGCGCAGGCTCAGATGAATTTGGAAAATATTATCAACGCCTTTAGCCAATACAATATTTATCGCTATGGTAATTCGTTTGGCGCGGCTATCCCCCGCCGCCAGACCGAGCTGATTCGTGACTCGATTTATCGCTCCTTCAAAGAGGGTTATCACATGGTAGTCAATACCGAGGAGATGGCTGGGCTGTGGCACCTGCCGATTCCGCACACGGAAACGCCACATATCAATTGGCTCGGAGCCCGCAAAGCCCCGCCACCGGTGAATATGCCGAAAGAGGGTATCATCTTGGGACGCACGGTGTATCGCGGCGAAGAGACGATTGTGCGCATGACGCGCTCGGATCGGCGGCGTCATTTGTATGTAGTGGGTAAATCCGGTGGCGGTAAATCGGTCTTTATCCAAAATTTAGCCATTCAAGATATTCAAAATGGCGAGGGGGTGTGCGTGATCGATCCGCATGGCGACTTTGTGGAATATGTTTTACAACATGTGCCGAAAGAACGCGCTGACGACGTGATTTATTTCAATCCGTCTGATACCGATCGTCCGATCGGGCTGAATATTTTGGAGGTGCACACCGAAGAACAAAAAGATTTCGCCACCCAGGAGATGATCGCTATCTTCTATAAAATGGTGACTGACCCCTCGATGATCGGGCCGATGTTTGAGCACCAGATGCGCAACGTGATGTTGACGCTGATGAGCGATCTAGAAAACCCGGGCACTATTGCCGAGGTGCCGCGTATGTTTACGGACGATGCCTTTGTGGCCAAGTGGCTGAAAAAATTAAAAGATCCGGTGGTGCGAGCTTTCTGGGAAAAAGAAATGGCCAAGACTTCGGACTTCCATAAATCGGAAATGTTGGGGTATTTGATTTCCAAAGTGGGCCGATTTATCGAAAATGAAATGGTGCGTAATATTATCGGCCAATCACGCTCGGGTTTTAGTTTCCGCGAGGTGATGGACCAGAAAAAAATCCTGCTGGTGAATTTGTCCAAAGGGTTGGTGGGTGAAATTAACGCCAATTTGCTCGGTATGATTATCGTGTCGAAGTTGCAGATGGCGGCGCTGGAGCGGGCGGCGATTCCGGAAGAAGAACGGCATGACTTTTATCTGTATATTGATGAGTTTCAGAACTTTATTACCGATTCGATCGCCACGATTTTGTCAGAAGCGCGTAAATATCGGTTGGAGTTGATTATCGCGCACCAATACTTGAACCAACTCGTCGATAATAAAGGCAAGAACACGGTGCGCGACGCCGTGCTCGGTAACGCGGGTACGATTGTGACGTTCCGTATCGGCACCGAGGATGCGGAAATTTTGGCCAAGGAATTCGCGCCGGTGTTCGGAGCCTATGATTTGATCAATGTGGAGCAATTTACGGCTTATATCAAGCTGCTCATTGACAATACGGCGGCCAAGCCATTTAATATGCTTACGTACCCGCCCAAATCCGGGAATAAGGAGTTGGCCGCGGCGATCAAAGAATTATCACGCCTTAAATATGGCCGGCCGCGAGAGATCGTGACGGCGGAAATTTTGGAGCGCTCGGCCTTGGCGTCGGCGATTAAGAACGAGGATATGGATTTGAGTGAGGCGACACTTTAAAATTGTTAAATTGCTAAATTGTTAAACTGTTTTTTTTCAATCACTAGCAATTTAACAGTTTAACAATTTAGCAATTATTTTTTAGTTAACATTTTTCCTTCCGGAACGAATACAAAACTTTTATGACTACCCTCTACCGTAAATACCGCCCCGGCATTTTTGCTGATAGATAACCTTTCACTAGCATGAAAGCTTCTAAGATTTCGCCTGACGAACAAGTTAAACAGTTGGAGCAGTGGTTTGGTGTGGAAATTTCAAAGCTGAAAAAAAACATGACTCAACTGATGAAAGAGTACGATCGTAAAAAAAGCTTGTTGTTGCAAGCCAAAGTGCGCAATAAAATAAAAAAATAGGATATGAATGACCCCAATCGGCCAGACCACGGAGAGCCTACCGATAGGCAGGAATCAGTGGCTTTGCAAAAAATTGAATCGCCAGACCTGGTGGCTGATACAGAAAGCAGAATTGATGGAGCTGCGACTGAAGTGATCACCGTGGCCGAGCGGTTTGCCGCTCAAATAAAAGCTGATCAAGCCACGGACTCAGCTCCGTCGGATGCGATCGATACCATCACCCAAGTAAAAAAAATAGCGGGGCGAGCAGTGGAACTAAGGCGAGTGGCCCGAGAGGGTTTATTTGCTACCCTCGGCGGGGCGATTGACCAGCGTCTGAGCGCGCGACGTACGCGTAAAAGATCAGAGCAACTCTCTATTCCTGATAATAAAAAAATAATTGATGAGCTGCGAACTTCACTGGATAAATTACAAATAATCCGAGATAAGTGGGCTGAAAAACAAGCAAGCCGCCTAAAGAAAAAACAGAAGGAACCAAATTTTACGCGACTTAGAGAAGAATGGTTTGAACAAAACCAGCCGGCTATAGAGGCACTCTTTAGCGCGGGTGTGGATTTTAAGGCAGCTGTGAAAAACGATGACTGGAGATGGGACAGCATTTCGGGTGACCTGACGCGGCTGGTAACCCAAGCGACTATTTCCAGCATTCGGCATGGTCGTATGGAACAAGCGATGCGTCTATGGAAAGCACTCCCCGAGAGCGCATCTGGAGTAGGGCGTGAACTGATTATGGATGAGCTGGCGGCTAACTATTTCACTCACATAGATGCCCTGAAGACTGAGCGTTTTGATTTAGACGCGTTTTTTAAAAAAAGGACCCTCTACGATGATTTTATCACGAACACGGAACGAATACTTCAAGCCGATACTTCGCTCATGGTAGCTTTTCAGAGATATAAAGATACGCTGCAGCGGCGAACTTTTATCTATCGTGGCGGTACTGACACCAGTGAGCGGGCGCTACTAGAACAACCGCGCGTAGCTGTAGATGCCCTGCGTGAATTTACTCCCGAAGAACAATATTTTATTCTGGAACAATGGCGGGTGGGGTCAGGGTATCCTTGCTCCTACTGGGTAGATTTTTTACAGCATCCGCGCCGACAGGAGATAGTAGCCCTCATGCGACAGCTGCCTCGCTTACGGATGGATACGCGAGATGAAGGCGGTACACGGATACTGGACATTATTAATATAGAAGATGAAGCACGTGAGCGGGCCTGGCAAAAAATAAAACCCGCGGTTACCAAAAAAGAATTCGAAGGGGATTGGAATACGATATCCGCTTATTTTACGATCGCTAGCATTGACGGGGTGTCGGCTGAACAGGTACAGGCGTTGTCCCTCAGCCAAGTTAATGGCTGGGCGTCTATCGCGGGCGCTTATGGCGTTGAACGTTTGGCAGCGTTGTGCACGCCGGAGAACATAAGCAATTTTTCTAATCACCCTAATCTCAGCGATACTTACCGGGATCCCAATCGGGTTGGTTTAAGGAGATTTAGCCAGGAGTTGTCACCGGTTTTACGTCAGTATTTACCAGGAATAAAGATAGACAGTAACGTTGAAGAAAGAGAGTCGACAGAAGCCGGACTCCTTAGCTACGTAAAAAGTTTAGACAATTTTTATGAGTGGGCGCAGGCCGTGCCAGCCCATTTACGAGACTCATTTTTTGGAGCGCTCGCCCCGGATCAAACTCCGCCTCCCCCTTTCTCTCGTATGCACCAGGGCGGCAAGATCAGCGTGGCGGAAACTACGGTGACTAATTATCTTGAATACACTGCACTGTGCCCGGTGGAGCAGCGGTTGTCATTGCGCGAGTACTGGAAATCGGCAGATTTCTTTTCGTCCAAAATGTGGCCGGAGGTTAAAAATGGTTTCTTGGCGTATCAAGCAGCGGGCTTGGAAAAAAGTGTGGGCCGAACTAAAGAATGGTTGGAAGTATTACATTCCGCTGGCCGTTCCGGAGCGGATCAAGTAAACCGGCTGGCGTACCAGGTGTTAACCCGTGAACCACGGTACGAGAGCCAATATCACGCTGAAACGGGTGGATCGGATACGCTGAGTAGGTTGTACCAGCTCAATGAGTTGTGTACTGACTATTTTGGCCGCGATGGAGACCTGGTCTTCCGCTGCTATGCGCGTGATGTTACGTGTCAACTGAACGCCGAGGAAGAAAAATTGATTATTGCCTTTCAAGCTGGAGAATTTTCCAATCCCGCGGTTGACTATGCAGATTGGCCAATTATTGTGGGTGATCTGGTGGCATTGGCCACTAAACTCAGAGATTTTCAGCACGCCCAAGAATTTAAACAGTTTGAAGAATTATCAACTGAAGAAAAAAAGTTATATTTGGAACTCGCCCCTTTAGTGCGAACAGAATCCGGCCGTGAGAGCGGACAGGAACAATTACTGTGCGCCATACGCGAGGGTCGGGCAGAGGCATTAAAACATTTTATTCAAGAATCAGGTTTGCAAGGCTTTGACATTGGCATCACGGAATTAATGGCAGCTCGTCCGGAATGCGTGGGGGTATTTTATTATCTGTCTGACTACCGATCCAGTTCATTCGCAACCTTTGAAACCACCGCTGGTATTGTTAGGCAATTGATTGCCCTCTACGATGCCGGATTGCCAGATAAATTCAAATTAGAGACCTTTGAGGAATCGAGCCAGCATTATGATTATATTGCCAAGATTACCGCGTGGGATGTGATAAAATTGGCTAATATGGCGGAACTGGCGAACGAGCTGCTTCCTAAGGCCACTTTGAAAGATTTATTATATCTCTCAGCTAACGAAACAGGAGAGCGGCTCCTAAACCGTATTAGAAGCGCGGCTTTTACATGGAACCAGCAGTTGTCCCCCTATAATGAACTACCAGGGGAAGCCAACCTGCTACAAAAAGAGCAAAAACTTCGAGCTACCGGCAGTTTGAATACTTTCCTGCACGGAGGCGGGAAATATTTTCCCGATGAGATGCTCCAACTGCCTGATACTATTTTGCGCGATCCTCTGTTTTGGAAATATGAAATCCCGCTGCGTTATTTTGAGCAGGAGGATCTGACAAAAAAATGTTTGGAGGTAGCAGCCTTACTCAGCGCCGCGGAGTTGGATGCCGAACATATTTATAATCTCTGGGATGAGCTTTTTGAATTGTTGGATAACACTCCCTGGCTGCTCGAGGCAGACACTCTAAAGGCTATCGGACCCCGAAATGCCTATGCTTTGTTTAAAGCAGGTATTACGGTGGAAAAATTTGCCGAGCTTCAAGCAGAGGTGGAACACGGTCGACTTATCCCCGAAGACGATGATATGGGTGAGGTCTACAAACATCTATTCACCGTGAGTCCGGAGAAAAAAAGAATCGTGTCGCAAGTACAAGAGGAGGCAGGCCTTGATGCTTTGCCTTTCAAAGCGATTCGCCACATACTACATACTAGCAATGAAGAAAAACAACCATCTGAGATTATCGCCGAATTAGACGTCAGTTGCAGCGTGCTGCCTGAGTGGTGCGCGATGCGCGCGCGCAGTCAGCACCGGGCTGTGGCCGAGCTGGCCCCAACCGCGCTTGATTTTTTTGTGACATATTTTCGCAAAGTTAAATCCGCCGAGCTTGATCGGTTAGCTGGTTTGTCCACCGAGGCTTTGGGCAATATGGAGACCCTGGTAAAAGATTGGTTTAACAATGACACCCGCTATTGTTACCTCGGAGAAAATGTATTCAGGTTGGCCGAACATGAGCATTTTGACCTGTTCGCAGACATGATACAGCATCAAGAGAAAGCCAATCCCGTCAGAATTTTCTTAGATCTGCCCACTCGAGAATTGGAACAATTTTGTGATGGATTAACCACCGAAATTTTGGACGACATAACTGCCATACCCGATTATGTGCGTTTTACTATCACGGATACCGTAGCGTTATTTAGTGAACCCAACGACGACAGGGTACGAACAGCTCTCGCCGGAGCGCGGCAGGCACGGGCGTTACTGGGGAGACAATATTCAACCTCAATTTATGACCTGCTGTTGGCCGGAGTTACGGAAGCGGACACTGCTCAATTGCAGTTATTGCAGACACGATGTTTTACTCAATTTGATACCCAACGGCTAGAAGAGTTAAACCGCACTGTCACTGAACCGGAGTTGCTGGCGGCTATTGAGCGGGTAAAAAATTCTATAAGCAATCAAAACCCTCAGACCGATATTCAGACCACTTTACAAACATTAAAAATTCTTTCCCCCGATGGGAGCTGCGCTGTTATTTTTGATAAAATTAGCCATTTTGGCTGGAAGCTGTTTCAGCATACTGAATTTCTTCAAAATGAACTGCATTTTACGGCTGATCAACTGGAGCGTCTCATGCTAGGCGTATCAACGATGGTGACTTTCGAAGAGCTGCCAGCGGTGTGGCAAACGATACAAACTCTGCCTCCTGAATATCAGCACCGGGTAGTATTACAACTGTTAAAGTCTATACCAAAATACTCCGGAGCCTATAAAAGATTCCTTGACTTTTCACAAACTCACGCTCAGGAGCCTAAAGCTGCCGAAGAGATTACAGAATACATCCAACAAATCCATACCTTTACTTCCCAGGTTGGTTTTTTCCATAAGCATGCTTTTGAGATTGCAACACGCGATTCCGGTACGGCAGCTGAATCCATCGGCATTTTTTCTGAGCTACCCAGGCACCTAAAAAAAGATATAAAAATGCTTATTTTAGACAGCTGTGAAATATGGCTCAGCGCGCCTAAAGAAAAGAGGGAGAAGTATGTTGAAATTTTGGTATTGGTTGATGAAACACCATCCCAAGAGATAAAGCGAGTTGCCCGTGAATTAATGGTTGCCATTATTAAAACAGATGATCCTTTAGGTAGTTGGAACAAAATTGAAGCTATATTTATTAAAAATAATCTACCATTAATTGGAAAAATATATAAAATATTTGAAGCTTTGCATTCTCCGGAAAAAATACAAGAAATATTGGATAATTCTCCAAGGCTAAGTCCATGTCTGCGCCAGGCTAGTAAGCGGCGAAGGGCGCAGATAATCTTTAATGATCTGCTCAAGATTCATATTGAATCCGGGAACAGGTCGCTCCGTCAGTATCTTGAAGTACTCAAAGAAGGAGAGAATATTTTTGAAAGACTTGACCAATCTGATACAGAGATGTCGGAAAATGACGGGAAGCGCCTAAAATTATATATAGCTAAATTAAACACGCTTTTTCTTGAGTCTCAATTGGGTGTCGGGTCATCGCCTGCTACAATTCCAAAAAGCACTTCCCTCAATGAAGCTAAAGGTGTATATGATAAACTTCGTCGCAGTTTGAGAGCGCGGGATGGCCAAACGGTATCTGCGCGAGTGGTTGAAATGTTTGCTCTTAGATTGGGATATCAAACGATTGATGAAGTACTGGGAGCAATGCGTGACAAAAAAGAAATTGCGCACCAGCGAGGATTGCAACATACCCGCGATGCTATAAATGGACAAATAAGCCTGGCGGATGGAGATATATTGAAAGGGGTTGATGGGCAGTATGTTGCTACAATTTTGCAAAACGGATCAGTTGCCAAAGAATACTTAGGCGTGAGCTCTAGCCAAGATAACACACCCTATGATACAGACGTCGCTTTCATCCCCGCGATATTGGGACGATCTTTTGCTGAAACAGTGTCCTCATCTATTGCCAAAGATTATGGGAATATTCTTTTTGTTATTATGGATAGAGGACAATTTATTAGAACTTCGACAGAGACACAAGCACCAATTGATCCAGAAAAATTGGAGTTATTTAAGACAGGTGCTGCTGGTGAAACCCACTATGGAATTCGCACCGGTTTTCCCGCTACTGAAATTGATTTTATTATCAATCAATCAGAACAAGGCAATACCAAGCGGCTGTTTATAGAAATTGTTCAAAATGGGTATTATATTCCAGTCGTCGATAAAGACGGTAAAATTATTTTTACACCAGAGCAATATGAACGATTGCGATCTTTTTATACCGGACTAGATAGATTTGACGGCCAGCCATTTGATTATAAGAAAACGGAAGAGCAAGCCCGTCACTATGACGATGTCCAACACTTTAAATCTGATCTGGGCGAAGAGAGGAAGCGCATAGACGAAGTGACACGACAGATCCAAGGAGAAATAGCTCAAGTACTGTTTGAACATGGAGTACAATTAAAGGAAGCCTTTGATACCAGTATTCTCGGAGCTGAACTACTTGATACTGGATCAACCGGTCGTTATACCAACCTTCCCCATTCTTTTGATTTTGATTTAGTGCTCAAACTTGATTTAGGAGACGAAGCTAAAGTTGGCGCCCTCGTTAGGGCTTTGAAAGAGAAATTACTCCCTACTAGGGATAATTCGCACGGTGCTACTGATGAGGGCGATATGTTCCAACTTCGTTTTGAAGGAGCCGTGATAGCAGGCACTCCGGTAGACATAGATATTGCCTTTGTTAAAAAATCAGAACTCGCCGTATACGGCTCTCACGATGCAGTGAAAGAAAAATTAGATTGGATACGACAACATAATGGCGATGACGCCTATGAAGATGTGGTGGCCAATATTTTGGTAGCCAAAGATGTTTTAAAGAAAAGCGAATCATACAAAAAACTGGAGCACGGCGGAATGGGGGGAATAGGAGTTGAAAATTGGATTTTGGCACATGGGGGTAATTTTGAACACGCTGCCAAAGCCTTTTGGCAGGCCGCCCACCATGAATCAGGCGACCGACGTTCTTTGGTTGATTTTCAGAGCCAGTATCAAATTATTGATCCCGGTGTTAATGTAAAGTTTCGAGCACACGATAATTTTGTAAAGATATTAAAAGAACAGGGATACCGAAATATGCTCAAAGCAATTGGCGACTATTTTGATTGGACATAAAAAATGCCGCATGGGTTGTGGTATACTTCTGATGGCTGTACACTATGAAGTGATTTCAAAATTCACCGGTGTCATTCCCGACCTGCGCTACGCCGTGAGCGGCTACGGCAAGGCGAGCCAGGATCGGGAATCCACGATTTACCAAGTAATAGTGAGTAATGGATTCCCGCTGCTGCGCGGGAATGACATTTTGACACGACCTCTATATTATTCTCAATGAAAAAATTCTTGCCTACAAGCCTATCTCAACTCTATGACCACCCTCTACCGTAAATACCGCCCCGGCATCTTCGCTGATGTGATCGGCCAGGAACATATTGTCCAAACTTTGCAAAACGAAGTGCTACTCGGCCAAATCGCCCACAGCTACCTCTTTTACGGGCCGCGCGGCACGGGTAAAACGACGATGGCGCGCCTGTTGAGCAAAGCGATCAACTGTACCAATCGTGTGGATAAGAGTGCCGAGCCGTGTAATACTTGTCCGAGTTGCGAGAGTTTGAATAAAAATCGCTCGATTGACGTGCTCGAGATAGACGCTGCTTCGCAAACAGGCGTAGATAATGTACGGGAAAATATTATTGAGAATGCGGAATTGCAACCGACGAGCAGCAAATACAAAATATTTATCATCGATGAAGTACATATGCTGTCCACCAGCGCGTTCAACGCGCTTTTGAAAACGCTCGAGGAGCCGCCGGCGCATACCATTTTTATTCTGGCCACGACGGAACTACAAAAATTACCGGCGACAGTTATTTCGCGCTGCCAACGATTTCATTTTCAAAAAATTCCAGTACCACTAATGCTCGCGCGGCTGAATAAAATTCTGGCTGAGGAAGGAGTTAAAGTAGAGACAGAGGTGTTACGACGGATCGTCCGACAAAGTGAAGGGTGTTTGCGTGACGCGGAGAGTCTGCTCGGACAAGTGCTGTCACTAGATAAAAAGAAAATTACTACCGACGACGTCACGGCATTGTTGCCCTTGTCAGATACGACACTCCTGATTTCGTATCTGGAGAATCTCTTAAAAAATAATACCGAGGCGGCTCTTGGGGTAGTAAACCAAGTGGTGGACGCGGGCGGGAATCTGGATCGCTGGTTTTTGGATTTGATTGAGCTGCTGCGGGTGTTACTCTGGCTGCAAGTCTCTCCCCAGCAGGTAGACGCGTTGGCGGCTGATTATGGAGCGGAAGACATTAGCACGCTACGTAAATTGGCTCCGACTATCACGGAGACGGAATTGATACGGCTCATCGAGTTGGTATTAAAACGACGGTTAGAAACGAAAACCTCTCCCCTGCCCCAATTACCGTTGGAGTTATTAACGGTGGAATGGTGTTGTCGCGGCCAAGAAAAAACTACCATCAGTGATATTGCCGCTCCACAGCCTGCGGTTCGCAAGATAGCGGCGACGACCCCGCCAGATCTACCAGTGGCGACTGCGGCTGAAACGAGTACCGCTCCAACTCCAGCTCCAGCTACTCCAGCGACTGAACACACCCTGACGGATTCTTTGAAATCCGCGCTCTCTTCTATCACCGGGCATCGCTGCCAGACTACGCTGGCAGACATTAACGCACATTGGAGCGAGGTGACTAGGCAATTATCGTCCGCGAATCCATCGGTAGCGTTTATTCTTAAAATGGCCACGGTACAGGACGCCAATGAGCATGGTCTAAATATTTCAGTGCCGTTTGCGCTGCATCAGGAAAAATTACAGGAAGCAAAAAATAAGAAGCTGATTGAGCAGGCTTTATTGGCTGTGTTTAAAGAAAAAATTCCGTTGC
>CAZXIF010000115.1:0-2542 GCA_964640395.1 uncultured Gammaproteobacteria bacterium
GAGTTGGTTTTAGAGTCCGAGCACTATATCAGGGTACTTAATTTTTCATCTGTAAAAAAATCTCCTCCATCATTCCCCGCCGTATACCCCACCATTGCCGTGGCGTGACTTATGACTGCCAGACCTTCGGCCATACTAAGAACTCCCGCGCCCGACAAGACCAGTGAAGTGCCGCCGGAAGGAAGAGCGGCTAAGGCGCCGAGACCGCTGGCGGCGGCTCCGGTTGAGATCATACCGCCGCCGGAAATGTATTCCGCTCCGGCCCAGGCATATGATGCCAGATTACCGATGGTTTTGCCAAGGATGGTTTCGGAGGTGTTGGGTATTTCTTGAGGCGGTTTAATGATTCCCAAGGAGGTATTTTCTCCCCAGATAATAAATGCGGTACCGACCACTATCAAAGCGCTGGCTGCTAGCGCAGCGAGAGTTTTTCCTGCTTGAGGAAGCGCGGCTTTAACGGAATCAGCCACTTTAAGAGCGCTGGCGGTGAGCTGCGATACCAGAGTTGGTTTTTGAGGTGTGCTTTGGAGGGGGGTCGCGATCTTGACCGCAGTTTCTGATTTTTTTAATTGCGCAGCTGTTAGGACCAGTGGATAAATATCTGTGGACACGCTTGAGAGTTCAACCTGATTCTTGCCGACGAATGATTGCCAGTTGGTCTCTCCTACCGCGTAGGCGTAGTTGCGCGCATCGGTTTCGGACAATCCTTTGCCAGCCTTGGTCTGGCGGTCGAGCATGGCGGTAATGCTGTCTTTTTGGGTTTGGGTGAGACCAGAGCGGAAGGGGACATTCCAATGATACATGGTCAGGATTGGTGGGATAACAGCCGCGATCGTTACGGTGGGTTCGGGCTGTTTGGACACTGGCAGTACAGACAATGAGGTAGTGGGCATCTTGTCCTCCAATTTACCTGTATTTATTGAATATCAACCTCTTTTGATAATCTAGATCAATTCTATCGATTTCTCTAAAAAAATTGGATAGAAATTCACTAATTTTAAGTTTCTCTCGTTCTTTTTTATGTCTTTCCGACCATCCTAAAAAAAATTCTACATATGGACTTGTAACCATATCTAAATTCTTAAAAATAAATTTAGATTCTTCAAAATTATTTAAAGTTTTAAATTTTTCTAGCTCTAAACAAATATCTGATTCTAATTTTACTAATTCATCTTGGTTGATTTCGATCATATAATACTAATTTAGCTGAACCATGTGTGCCACTACTTTAGTAATTGGATTCCAAATGACTTCCCATCCAGGGATGGTGTATTTATAAAACCCTGGAATCTTGTCAGTTACAATTGATTTGGCACCCGCGACAACCTCTTGTGCCACCAAAGAAGGGCCGGCTCTACCCGTACTCCACAACCTATTATAATAATATTCCGTAAATTTAAATCCGTTCACTTCGTAATAGCCGTTTTTTAAAATTGCTTCTTTGCCCTGATTAACTGCGTTACCTCCAACTAAAACGATTGCGGAACCTGTCGGCCCACATATAGCACCACAAACAATTGCCCCACCACCCGCAACAACGGCACCGGCGATAATGACTCCAGATAAAATCCCTATTGCCGCTCCCGTAAGTACCGTGTGATCAAATATCTTATCAATGAACGGATATTTTTCGGCAGCAGCATTTAGCGCAGCACCAACTTTTTCCTCTTCCTTTCTCCAATCTGCCGCAGCATTGGCTGGTGTGGTACTTTTGGTAGCAGTGTCGGTCGTAACTGGTAATAACGGTAACAGATCCGGCGGTGAAGTAGTTTTGTGCGTCGTGACGGTTGTGGCAACGGTTGCGGTGAGGAGTTTATTCAGTAATTGTGCTGTCGGGACTTTCGCGACTTCTGAAGGAGCAAGCCCTACAAATCTAGTCCAATTCGTCACCCCCACCGCAAACGCGTAATTCCTGGCATCCGTCTCATTCAATACTTGGTTGCTATTAGTGCGATTCGTCAGCAGGTTCGTAATACTGTCCTTTTGTTTGTCAGTGAGACCAGAACGAAACGGCACAGTCCACGTATACGTAGTTGGCAAGGCCGTGATAACCGCCGCAACGGTAAAGTTGGGTGTAGGCTTGACTGGAGGAGGCGCCGTATACGCAATCGTCTTCACCATGAACGAATTGTTGCGGTAAATATCCTCGGCCGTACGACCCTTGCTCTTCTCGGCATGGAAATACAGCTGGAATTCTGTCGGTGTCGGATTAGCATAGACATGATTGGGCTGGTATTGGAGGGAACCACGGTTAAAACTACCGGTCCACGCTGTTTTACTGATGAATGCCTCTGGTTTATCAAAAGCCAGATCAGAAATGGTTGTTTTAGGGGTATCGTGTGAAATAGCCAGCCAGCCTAATTGGCTGTAGAAGTCAGCCATGGTGGTGTCGTCGACAATGTATACTAACTTGCTAACTTAACCATGATTATATAATTTCAAATTTTAAGGTCAGTAAATTTTTCAATTCAGTTTGGTATTGTTTGATATCTTTAAAAAAATCGTCGATGGCGGTAGTAAATTCCGTAAACGTTTGGTAATA
>CAZXIF010000116.1:0-5665 GCA_964640395.1 uncultured Gammaproteobacteria bacterium
GTCAAAGAAAATAACCCCACCCAAGCCAAAGCCGTCGCTTTGGATTATCAAGAGATTTTTGGGGATGGAAATTTTTATTTGGAATTAGGTGATTTGCCAGCCCTATCGGGTCAATTTGAATTAAATAATGCCCTAGTCGCGCTGGCCAAAGACACCGGCCTCCCGCTGGTCGTGACCCGCGACGCTCACTATCTCCACCCCGATGATGACGAAGCGCAAGATACACTGACCTATATCCGCGACGGCGTCACTTCCGAAGAGCCAAACCGTACCAGCATGGTCGGCGTTGATTTTTCGCTGGCGGAATCCAGCGTCATCGCCAGCCGTTTCAAGCATTTGCCCGAGGCCTTAGAGAATACCGTGCGCATCGCCGCGCGCGTGGATCTCAAGCTCACCTTAAATCAGTGGCATTTCCCGGTGATAGATTTGCCACCCGGCGCGACCGCCGACAGCCATCTTCGGGACGAAGTCTATACCAAATTACCACGCCTTATCGAGATTACTCCGGAAGTGAAGACACGGGTGGAATACGAGCTGGATATTATTACTAAAAAAGGCTATTCACCGTATTTTTTGGTAGTAGCCGACTATGTGCAATACGCCCGCGACCACGATATCGTAGAAACCACGCGTGGCTCCGGAGCCGGCTCGATTGTTTCCTATGCGCTGGGAATTACCACCGTTAATCCGCTCTATTTCAAATTACCATTTGAGCGTTTTTTAAATCCCTTCCGTCCCTCTCCGCCCGATATCGACGCGGACTTTGCCGACGATCGCCGTGATGAAATGATTGCCTACGTCACCCAAAAATATGGGGCGGATAAAGTCGCGCAAATAATTACCTTTGGAACCATGCAAGCCCGCGCCGCCGTGCGCGATGTCGGCCGCGCGCTCGGGCTATCCTATTCATTTTGTGATCAAGTGGCCAAACTCATTCCCTTCGGTGCCCAAGGCTTCCAGATGACTATCACCAAAGCGCTCGATCTAGAACCTGACCTAAAAAAATTATACGAGGCCAACCCGCAAGCCCAACGTTTGCTCGACCTCGCCCGCAAAGTCGAAGGCTGTTGCCGTCACGCCTCGGTACACGCGGCCGGTGTGGTGATCGCGCCCACCCCGCTCACCGATTTTACCCCGGTCCAGCGCGAATCGGGTGGTGACAAAGTGACTACCCAATACGACATGCATTCGGTAGAAGCTGCCGGCTTGCTCAAGATGGATTTCCTGGGTATCCGCAACCTGTCTATCCTCGGCCACGCTGTCGAGATTATTGAAGCTACCACGCAGCAAAAAATCGATATCCACAACCTGCCCTGGGATGATGCCAAAACCTACGCCATGCTCGCGCGCGGCGAAACCGTCGGTGTATTTCAGCTCTCCGGCTCTGGTATGACCCGCTACCTCAAAGAACTGAAGCCTGCCAGTATCTTCGATATTATGGCTATGGTAGCGCTGTTTCGTCCCGGACCCATGGAATCCATTCCCGAATATATCCGCCGCAAAAATCATCCCGAGCTGATCGAATATCTCGACCCACGCATGAAGGACTATCTCGATCAGTCGCTCGGCCTCATCGTCTACCAAGACGACGTGCTGCTCACCGCTATCCACCTGGCCGGATACAACTGGGAAGAAGCCGACAAATTTCGCAAAGCCATGGGTAAAAAAATTCCCGCCGCCATGGCCAAAGAAAAAGCTAAGTTTTTTAAAGGCTGCAAAGAATTTGGTCACGTTTCGGAATTAAAAATTCATCGCTTGTGGGAACTCATAGAACCTTTTGCCGCCTATGGTTTTAATAAAGCCCATGCTGCCAGCTACGGCGTGGTGGCCTATCAAACCGCCTACCTCAAAGCCAACTGGCCGATTCAATACATGACCGCGGTGCTCATCGCCGAAAGTGGTGATATCGAAAAAGTCCCCGAGATTATTCAAGAATGTGAACGCATGGGCGTAAAAGTACTACCTCCGGATATTAATGAGAGCCACAAAAATTTCGCCATGATTTCCCCAACTGACGGCAGCTCGCCGCACATCCGTTTCGGCCTATCCGGCATTAAAAACGTCGGCGAACATATCGCGGAAGTACTCTATCGTGAACGTAAAGAGAACGGTCAATACAAAACCATTGAGGAATTGCTGACCCGCATCAAAGACCGGGATTTAAATAAAAAATCCCTGGAGAGCCTAGTCAAATGCGGCGCTTTTGACTCGTTTGGGTTTGATCGTAATTTGCTCCTCTGCAATAGCGATAACCTTTTGTCATTTTTTAAAGCCGGCCACGAAGACAATACATCCCAACAGCATTCCTTATTTGCCGGTACCGCTCTAGAATTAGAAAAAAAACTCCGCTTAGCGCCTGCTCCCATTACCACCGAAACGCAGCAGCTAGATTGGGAAAAAGAATTATTGGGGCTGTATGTGTCGGCCCATCCTTTTACCTATTTCCAAGATTTATTTGGCTCTACGCTGACGCGCGTGACCGAATTATCGGGCAAACCCGCCTCGACCTGGGTAGTCGTCGGCGGCGTCATCGATAGCACCAAAAAGAAAATTACGAGGAGCGGCAAAGCCATGATGTTCGTGCAAATCCAAGACACCAGCGGCAGTTTGGAATTACTCGTATTTCCGCGCACCTACGAAGCTACCAAAGATGTCTGGGTCGTGGGCAATCTGGTCGCGGTCGTCGGCAAAACCGGTGACGAAGAAGGTGATGATAAATTATTTGTAGAAAAAGCCTACCCAGTAACCAAAGCCACGGCTCCGGCCCTGGTGCAACAGCTAGCCACCGGCTCAGTCGCCACCAGTATGCGTCAGTACGCCGGCGACTTCGGCGCCTCACGGGCGAATCTGGTAGAGCAACCGGACGGCAGTATTGAAATTAAATTATCCAGCACAGAGTTGGCCGAGCGTTCTGCGGCTCTGAAAGAGATATTTAAAAAATATCCGGGAGATAAACCGATTTTTTTAGCAGTAGGGGACAAGCGGATTAAAACATCTTATACGGTGGCCAATACGAATGAATTTAAAAAAGAGCTGGCCGGATTTGGAATTAGTGATTAGTCATTCTGAAAAGTAGGGGAGGTTTTAAATACAATGTCAATGACAACACCCAGCCTTGACAGAAAGTATATTATTATAGGTATTTTAAAAATAGAAAAAGGCTTTCGGCCGTGGTTTATATACCACACCAAGCGGAGAGTCTTTTTTTTGGTTTTGTATTCGGCCATAAAAAAATCAATCATTCACATCATTCAAACTCTTAATAGATTCATTGCAATGAATCCGTCGAATACACTCCGCAAATTGTTTGGCCACATCAACAACCTCAACATTTTTTAGCATTTTATCATGAATAGGAATAGTGTTCGTAATCACAAAGCGATTTATCACCGAAGCGTTCAACTCAGCTACCGCCGACCCACCTAGCACCGGGTGTACACAGCATGCGTCCACCGTCGTTACCCCAGCCTCACGTTGTAAGAATTCCGCGTCGCGGATCAGTGTGCGGCCGCTGGCAACTTCATCATCAATCAGCAGCACCTTTTTATTACTCACGTCCCCGATAATTCCTTTGATCACCGGTCGGTCATCGTTGCCATCACGCCGCTTGTCCATGATCGCCACCGGCAAATCAAGCGCGTCGGCGTAAATTTTCAGCATTTTTGCCGCGCCCGCATCTCCGGCCACCAGTACATAATTGTTCAGATCCCAAGTTTGCAAATGGTGTATCAAAGCCGGCGCTGCCAACAGATGGTCACACGGAATCGAAAAAAAACCTTGAATTTGTGGAGAGTGCAAATCCATCGTCAGCACCCGGTTGGCACCGGCAGCCGCCAGCATGTCGGCCACCAATCGCGCCGTTAGACAAATACGCGGCTGATCTTTTTTATCCGAGCGCGTATAGGGAAAGTAGGGGAGTACCGCCGTTATGCGCGCCGCCGAAGCATCGCGCAGAGTTCTAACCAACATTAATAATTCAAACAAATTTTCATCCACCGGTTCTCGGCTCGTTTGTACGACAAACACATCCGCCCCCCGCACTGGTTCATCAATCGTCACAAACCGATTGTCATTACTAAAAAATTTACTGGTTGACGCGCCGAGCGAGATCCCTAAATGCTGACACATCGCTCGTGCCAAATCCGGATGACTCCCGCCCGAAAAAATTTTGAGGTGCATAAGTAAAAAATTTTCAATTTGTTTCCTTTCAGTCAATAAATGCAATTTTTAAACAATTTATAATGAATTAATTTTCAATGCCTAAAGATGGGCTAAAAAGAAATTCTTACAACGGTTTGAAAATTAAATAATTGTAACATTGAACATTGTTTGGAAATTAGAAATTGAAAATTGGAAATTACATATCTATTTTCCAATTCGGATCCGCCTCTATCGTATCCCACTGAGTAAATTTTTTATCCATAGCTAAATAATATCCCGCCACGGCAATCATTGCTCCGTTGTCCATGCAATAAATGGAATCTGGAATTTGGAATCTAGAATTTGGCAGTTGTTGCGTCATCGCTTCGCCCAGTGTTTCACGCAATTTTTTATTAGCCGCTACCCCGCCAGCTAAAATAACGGTACGAGGGCAATACTGTTTCGCTGCCCTAATAGTTTTAGTGACCAACACATCAACAATCGCTTGTTCAAAGCTCGCACAAAAATCACTCAGTGTTATTCCAGATTCTAAATTCCAGATTCCAGATTCATTTACGCCACTATCACGTAACCAATACAAGGCCGACGTTTTTAATCCCGCAAAACTGAAATTGAAGTTTTCTTGATCTAGCATCGGCCGCGGGAAATGGATCGCCGCAGGATTGCCGCCCAGCGCCTGTTTAGAAATATGTGGCCCGCCCGGATAGGGGAAACCAAGAAGCTTGGCAATTTTATCAAAACATTCTCCCGCGGCATCGTCCACGGTGTGGCCTAACCGCTCATAAGTCGTATGATTCTTCATCAGCACCAGTTCAGTATGTCCGCCGCTAACGAGCAGAGCGAGAGCCGGGAATTGTATTGCATTTGGAATTTGGAATTTGGAATTTGGAATTTCAACGGAATGTATATGTCCCCACAAATGATTCACTGCCACCAGCGGAATATCCCACGCATAACTAAGCGTCCGCGCCGCTTCTACCCCCACAATGAGACTCGTAATCAAGCCCGGCCCAGCCGTCACCGCGATTAGGTCGGGACGAATGAGGCGGTCCAACACCCCCCATAAGCCCCCCTGCGAGGGGGGAATCGGAAAATCCCCCCTCGCAGGGGGGTGGCGCAGGGGGGTGTTGGTCAACACGCTCTCAATCAACGGCACAATCTTTTCCGCATGCATTCGTCCGGCAATCTCTGGTACGACGCCGCCATATTTTTTATGTACGTCAATTTGTGAAGCCGTCGTTTCCGCCCATACAAAATGACCCTGCTCAGAACAATCGAGTAGGGCCACGGAAGTGTCGTCGCACGATGATTCAATACCGAGAATTAGCATAATTATTGTTGACTATGAATAAGCCCCAGCAACATTTTAGAAATCACTTCAAATTTGGTATAAAAATTTGTAAAAAGATCAGTCGAGATTTGTTTTTCGTCTAAAATAATCTCTAAAATTGCCACGCACTCATAGACTGAACCACGAGAGATAGTATAGAAATTGCGCTTATCC
>CAZXIF010000117.1:0-5780 GCA_964640395.1 uncultured Gammaproteobacteria bacterium
AGCCCAGATTGCCACAGAATGGTCGAAGCGAGAACGTAAAATGATCGGTCGAGCGATTGCGGTGGCGGAGCAGGCGGGGGACGCTGCCGAGGTGGAACGACAGGTAGCTAGGTTACAGTCTTTGATGTAAATAAAAGTAAAAAGTAAACAGTAAACAGTAAACAGTAAACAGTAAACAGTAAACAGTAAACAGTAAACAGTATGAGTGCTAAGCTCAAAAAAAATGTAAAAATTCGCAAAAGCGCGTTTGCGCCTAAGTCGAAGAAAAAAATCAAAATAGTCTTCAAGAAAAAGAAGGCAGCTGTTAAGACAGCTTCGGCTAAACAAACACGGGTCTCTCCCGTTAAGCCTGCGTTCAAGAAAGGGGCTTTAGGTCGTGGTGCGCAGCGACATATTTTGTCGCGTCGACCCGATTCCATGGCAGCCAAGAAACGACTGCCCCCTAAAGTACCCGCGGTTATTGAGCCTCCTCCAGTGGAGCCGACGGCGCAACAGATTTGGGATCTGTTAGTTCGTGGGCGTAATCGTGGCTTTGTCACTGAAACGGAATTGGGACGCGTGCTGACGCGACCGGAATATTACCTTGATTTGTACGAGGGGTTTTTGGATTTGGCTGATCGCAACGGAGTGACGGTAGTAGAGCCGGCTTCTACCTTGCTGGGAATCAAAGATGAACATAAAGGCATCTTGAAGCAATTCCAAGGCGCGCAGCCGGATATGGAAACGCCGTTTGATCTGGGACAGATTTCTTCGGATTCAATTCAGATGTATTTACGTGAGATTGGTAAGATTCCTTTGTTAAAGGGGGAAGATGAAATATCGCTCGCAAAACGTAAAGAACGCGGCGATAAAGCAGCTGAGCGAAAATTGATTGAAGCTAACTTGCGGTTGGTGGTGTCCATTGCCAAAAAATTTGTGGGAAAAAGTTTGTCTCTGTTGGATTTGATTCAAGAAGGAAATATCGGGTTATTCCGGGCGGTGAAAAAATTTGATTACCACAAAGGTTTTAAATTTTCTACCTACGCGACTTGGTGGATTCGTCAAGCTATTACGCGCGCGCTGGCCGACCAATCCCGGACGATTCGCATTCCGGTGCATATGGTGGAGACGATCAATCGGTTTCAACAGGTACGACGGCGCTTGCTGCAGGATTTGGGGCGTGATCCGACGGTAGAGGAATTAGCCGCGGAAATGGGTGAGGAAGTGCCAAAAATTCAACATATTATCAAAATTTCGCAAGACATGGTGTCACTTGAAGTATCAGTCGGTGATGACGACGACGATACCCAGCTCAGTGACTTTATTGAGGATGTTAAAAATATTTCTCCAGATCGAGCGGCCGCTTTGCAGATTTTACGTGATTATGTACAGGCGGCCATCAAAGATTTGGTGCCGCGTGAACAAAAAATTCTGGAGATGCGCTTTGGCCTCGCGGACGGAGTGACCCATACTCTCGAAGAAGTGGGGCAGGAATTTGGGGTGACTCGTGAGCGTATTCGCCAGATTGAAGCCAAGGCCCTGGAGCGGATTCAGGAGTCGGAGATTATACAGAAGTTGCGGGATTATTAGGACACGGATTTCACGGATTGTGAGTGGATTACACGGATTTTTTTGATTAAATTTCGACAATGGCACGCTCTTCAGTTAGTGGTTTGTATGTCAAAACAGAAGTTATGTTTCATTGTTATTACTAGTTTATTGGTGGGCATACTCGCTACGGTATTATTTTTTTACTGCATAGGAATTAGGCAGTACCTTGGTTTTGTTGTCCAACCAGCCGTTCCGGTTAATCCTACTTCTACCCACCAGAATATTGCCTCGATCGAATCGTCTACGGCAACTGATCAAAAACAAAAATTGGCCATCTACCGTAATCGCGAATACGGTTTTGAATTCCAGTATCCGTTAGAGTGGGTGGCTACGGAAAATTTTTATAATAAACCATTAGACTGGATTGTAAGTATCGGAGCGCGATCAGAAAACGGCCAAACGGGGGAGTTGTATAATTGGGGTGTCTATAAAATTAAAAAGCAGTCTGTAGAAGAATTTGTTAATAAAAATAATCTTCCTCAGGGTACCTACGCCGGGCTACCTGCCTTTTATAAATTTTACGGCGGTGAAGGCAGTGAAGATGGTGATATATTTCTGCCCACCAAGGGCATCAAGATTCACCATCCTCGTATTCAAGAAATGGTCCGATATCTTGATGGAAAAGAGCAATTACTTGATGACATCATTGTCCAAGGATTTAAATTTTTCGACAGAAGGTACCTTATAAAAAATGAACTGATTGGTATTTCTTTCTGGTGCAACGCTTTTTGGACCTGCGAAAAATCTACTTACTCAACCTTTGACGGTTTGGAACCAAAAGCGGGATATGACCTCACGGCTCCACAATTTTCTTTAGAAATTGTTTTCAGTACGACAACCTATACACCATTAGATGCATTATTGTCACAAATGCAAAAACAATATAAAGAGGACAAAAAAGAGTATGATCAAGAGATGGAAAAATTTGATCAATGTGAGAAAGCCAAATGGCCTGTTTATTGTTTTTCAGAGTTTTATCAAGGCATAGCGTCTCCGCCACCAGCAACCATTCAAAAAGTTGATTTTATCGGTCTCCCAGTGATACTTGAAGATTTTTTAGATGGTTCAAAATGGACGTTTTTTATTCCCAATCATAATTATAATTTAAAGATTCAAATGCGAGCAAATAATGGGAGTTTTAAAATTACGCGTGAGTTACTCCAGGAGATTTTTGTACCCGGACAAATTTTTACCAGGCCATAATCTTGAGTTATGAAAATTATTTTTTCCGGTGGGGGGACGCTGGGGCCGGTGGTGCCGCTCTTGGCGATTGCAGAAGCCTATAAAGCCAGACATCCTGAAGCCGAATTCCTTTGGATTGGCACTAAAAATGGTCCCGAGAAAGCAGTAGTCGAGCAGGCGGGTATGCCATTTATCACAATTGGCGCTGGAAAATGGCGACGGTACGCCTCGTGGCTTAATTTTGTTGATGTACTGCGTATCATCGCGGCTTGGTTTCATAGTTTGGTATTGTTGTGGGAACATAAGCCAGCCCTGCTTATTTCGGCGGGAGGATTTGTGAGTGTGCCGCTGCATTGGGCAGCGTTTTTTTTGGGTATTCCGACCTGGGTGCACCAGCAGGATTTGCGCCTTGGTTTGGCCAATCGGATGATGTTTCCGTTGGCAAAAAAAATTACGACGGCGCTGGAAGAGACGGTGGCCAAGCTTCCTAAAGGAAAAACTGAATGGCTCGGAAATCCATCGCGTGATTTGAGTCAGGCTACCGATGCACAGGCTCGGAGTTTTTTTTCGATACCGGAAGGCGCGCCGGTAATTTTTGCGTTGGGCGGGGGTACCGGATCTAATACTATAAATAATTTTGTAGCCTCGGCGCTGCCGAGCTGGCCAAGTGACTGGCACATTATTCATTTGGTTGGGAAGGATAGGCCGACGGAAGTGTCCGATCGTTCGGCGGCCATTTACCCCAATTATCATCGGTATGATTTTTTTACAACTGAAATGAAGTTAGCTTATACCTTGGCGACGGTGGTGATTGCGCGGGCAGGATTTGGCACTATCACCGAAGCGGCGGCGCTATCCAAGCCGACCATACTCGTGCCCATGCCCAAAACCCATCAAGAAGAGAACGCGACTTGGTTCGCGTCGCGACAAGGGGTGATCGTGCTCGATGAGCAGATTGATACCGGATTAAAGTTGGGGCAGGTAGTAAAACATTTGGTTATGAATCCAAATGAGAGCGTGGCGCTCGGAGAGCGTTTGCACGCGTTGTTGCCCCGCGCCAAGCCGGAGCGGGTGGTGGAGATTATTGATGGTTTTTTAACCTGAAATTTTTGAATAAGGTCTGTTATTTTTTAGCAAATAAAAAACTCCCTCTGATTACTCGAGGGAGTTTTTGTTATTGTAGATTATTAAGCAGCTTTATTGGCTTCCTTTAAGGCATCGGTGGATTTAATAAACGCATTTTTGATTTCAGTTTTAAAAGCCGCGATTAAACCAATTATTACTACACCAACGGCGGCGATGATTAGACCGTATTCCGACATGGCTTGTCCTGATTCGTCGTTAAGATAGCGTTTGAGCATATCGATGATGCATTAGGAATTAATATTTATTTAATGATAATAGATTGACATAATTAGAGTGACGTGTCAAATCTTTTGTCAAATTGATTAGACAACTTTTTGTCCTAGTATGAGATTCAACTCTTTGGCAGTACCGGCGGCTAGTTCCAAACATGATACCGTGTCAGTCGGGCCATGACACATTTTCCAGGGTTGCACATTTGAGCTAACACCTGTCACTAGGTCAGCCTGACTAAGCCAGACTACATCGATAGCAAAGCGCATACCGAAAGTATGAATGGAGCGACAGCGGGGAATAAGCAGGCCTTCATTAGCAGAGAGTCGCTGGCGCCCAAGCAGCCCGATTATTCGCGACCAAAATCCGTTAGCTACTTGTATGTGTAACTGAGAAGGTGGGTTCATATAAATTGATGTATGATTTCAAGTGCCCAGGGCGGCCAGAGTGAGTATTGGTTGATAATGGCAATACCGAGAGCGGCGACCGCAATGGCCACGCTGTAGGGTAATTTTGTTTTGCGCCACAGGTCGTGTGATTCTAGAGAGTCACCACTCTGCAGGCGGCGGGCCGCGATCCAGATCAGAGCCTGTAGTCCGCCTAAGATGGCGACGGCAAAAATGAGTACTACGGACGATTCTTTGCCGAGCCAGGCGCCAACCATCATCATGAGTTTTTGGTCGCCACCACCCATGAGTCCGGTGTGCCATAGTAAGAACCAGACACCTCCAGCGATGAATGCGCCCCAGAGGTGGTCCGTAAAGCCACCGATTCCACCCACGACCGCGCCAAAAATTAAGGCAAGCGCCGTGAGTGGAAACGTAAATGAATTATAAATGCGCTGTTCGCGAATGTCGATATAGGCCACTATCGGCAGAGTGATGATAAAAATCAGCAGTGGCAGGAGCGGGGTGGCGCTCATACTGTTTGGATTAGTCGAAGAATAGCCGGGACTAAATAAATAATCAGCAGGGCTGGAAAAATGCATAATACCAGCGGCAGTGAAATTTTTACAGCGGCAGTGCGGGCTTGGGCTTCGGCTTTTTGACGACGACGAGAGCGCAGGAGTTGTGATTGTACGGACAGGGTGGCGCCAAGCGACGCTCCCAATAGTTGGGCTTGTTTTAGAGCGGCGAGAAAACGGTTGAATTCTGGCAGGGCCAGCTGGGCCGCTGAATCACTCAAAGCCGCATCAAAACTAAGGCCGGCGTCGATTCGATACACGATCCGTTCTAAGTGCCCGCGCCAAAAGCCGGTAATTTCCTCCGACACACTGCGCAAGGCTGTTTCCAGATTGAGTCCCGCTGACACATAAAGTCGTAACAAATCTATGATGTTAGTTAGCCCACGTTCCAGCTCGCTTTTCACCAGTACTCCACGACGCAACAAGTACAGCTCCGGCCACGACCAGGCTAAGATGAAGGCAACGGTTCCTAGTATAATGGCTTGGTCAGTCGGCGCGCGTAGCGCGAGTAGTAGCACTAGCGGCGCCGCGCACCAGACGGTGAGTTCTTTGTAGCGCAGAACCAGGGCGTAGGTGAAACGATGGCTCTCCTGCGCGTTCTGAGTCAGACGTTCGATGCGCGTTCGCTTGGTAAAGAGTAGAGTAAGAGGATTGACTGGCAAGGTCGGAATCCAGTCGTGATAATTCA
>CAZXIF010000118.1:0-9998 GCA_964640395.1 uncultured Gammaproteobacteria bacterium
TTGAAGCCGCTCCCGCCGAGCCCGCCGCGGCCGCCCGATCCGGGACGGCCACCCCCGGACAGTCCGGGGGTGCCCGAGCCCCACCCGCCGCCGGAGGATGAAAAAACGGCCGGGGGCCCCCACAAAACCCCCTATTAAGGGGGCACACGACCCAAATCCGGGTCGTGTGAAGGAGTAGGACACGGCCCCCCGCCGTGTCTTGTCAATTGCAAAGACATTTATAATTTAGCGACGAGTTAAACCTTTGGTGGTATTTGATTAAATGCTCCGGGGGCAGGAGTCGAACCTGCCGTATTCGCCTTAACAGGGCGACGTTGTACCGCTCAACTACCCCGGAAAATTTAAATTTAAAAATATCAGATTCTATTTTAAGTCCTAATCCTTACCACTCTCCGCCAAAGGCGGATCAGCCTCTGGCTGAAACTACCTGGGAATAAAAAAACTCTCCGCTTCGGGAGAGTTTGTTTTTGGAAAACAGTAAACTCACCCCAAACTGGACAGGCTATTATTATTCGAATTATTAGTGGTGGTGGTGAATTTCATATCAAGAACTATAAAGGTTCCGCGAATGAATGTCAAATACTACCTTATTCCTTGCGCCTGGCCAAACGCCAATGCCCGATAAACAACGGAATGCCGACTACCAACAGCGGGATACCGCGCGCTAAATCACGTTGGTTATCGCTAACGCGATTTTCTTCATCGATCGTTTTCTGTTGCTCGGCATGAAGACGACATTCTTCTGGTGAAACGGATCGTAACAAAGGCAGATGTGTGGGAGAGTCCAGCCCTGAGCCCAGCGCTGAGGCAGGCAATGGCTCACCAGGTCCTGATACCACTGGCTTTGGCCCATCACAATTCATAATTGGAGAATAGTTGTAGCGATCGGCTTTGGTTAAGATATAGGTTTTGAGCAGTACACTAATCAGATCAACGGTCGAAATGACTATTATTATGAGAGCTACGAATGAAACGAGATAGAGATATAAGGTTTTGATCAGCGCAACTTTTGAATTAGTTCCAGTACTTGGTGTGGTATCCATAAAGAGAATGCTTAAAAAGTAAGTTAAGCCAAAAATTAAAAATAGGAGTATATAGATGAGAAGCGTGCTGAACGAAAGGAATAGGCTGGTAAACATGCTCGTTGTTAATTTGGTTTGAACCTGGCCCTCAATTCACTAGTTTCAGCCTGACGCAATGCTTCGCGTACGGCTTTAATTTCAGCAGTTAATCCGCTTACCAATACTTGTTCAATTGTTTCTGGGGTTATGGCACCAATCAGTGGAGCGTATTGCCCCATAGTTTCTTGGTAGCGTGACAATGCTTGATCAAGACCCTTCATCGTTTTCGCATTAATGATTTCTTCTCCGGCAGTTAATTGGTCTTTTAGAATATTGAACCGGGCATCACTGCGGATGGCCAGCAACGTTTCTGAAGAAAGCCCTTCGAGCAGTGGCTCGTCGGGCTCAATACAGTCGTAAATTGCTACCTTTTCAAAGGTCTTAAATTCTTTAGGGGTAAACACTCGGCTAGCGGTTATTTTTTTATCATACAACTGAAACAAATCTTCCTGGATCTGACATTTTATACCATCGAGATGATTCGGTTCTTTATCAGGTAAATGAGCAAGCGTTTTTAAAAAGGACCACTGGAATTCGGACATACATTTTGATTACATTAGTTATATTTTTTTATCGTATTCCGATCAATCGGCGTACGTCAGCCATGGTTTTGGTGGCCACTGTTTTGGCTTTGGCAGCGCCGGTTTCTAGGATCTGATTTAATTGTTCGGGATTTTTTAAAAGTTCGGCGCGACGGGTGCGAAAATCGGCAAAGTAATTGGTGAGGCTGTGGGCGAGCGTTTGTTTCAAGTCGCCGTAACGGATGGAGCCGTCTTTTTCGGCAGCTACGAATTGCGCGTGTTGCTCGCTGCTGCCAAATTGTTTTAAAAGCAATAATAAGTTTTGTACCCCCGGTGCCGCTCCCCCACCCTCGGTGGCGGTGACGGCGCGTTTTAATTTTTTCGTAATACTTTTTTCGTCATCAACCAGTTCGAGCACATTGTCCGGGCCATCGCTTTTGCTCATTTTTTTGGTGGGTTCGAGAAGGCCCATGACTTTGGGTACGGCGGTCAGCAGGTGCTCTGGTTCGAGGAAGTAGTCGCCGTAGCGATTGTTGAACCAGTGGGCAATATTGCGCGTAAGTTCTACATGCTGGATTTGATCCTGGCCCACCGGAATGTGGGTGGCATGATACAACAGAATATCCGCCGCCTGGAGAATGGGGTAATTAAGTAATCCAGCGTTAATATTCTTATCTTGTTTTTTGGATTTGTCTTTGAATTGGGTCATGCGCTCCAGCTCGGCAAGCGGGGTGACGGTGCTGAGGATCCAATTGAGTTCGGCATGTTCGGGAACAAAGGATTGGACAAAAAGACAGGTTTTGGCTGGATCAATGCCAGCGGCAATCAGCTCGGCGGCCTGAGTGGTAATTAGGGCGCGACGTTGATCGGCGGAAGCATTACCGGTAAGCGAGTGTAGATCGGCAATGAAGATAAACATCTCATATTTACCCGAATTTTGTAGTTCAACCCAATTTTTGACCGCGCCAAGATAACTGCCGACATTGAGGTTGCCGGTGGGTTGGAGGCCGGAGAAGATGATAGGTTTGGACATAGGTAAATAGACAGCGGTAAACAGTAAGTAGACAGCAGTAAAATTCCTTATTTCTATTGTCTGCTGTCTATTTACTGTTGTCTTTCTTTAATAATGATACTTTCGATTGTTCGCAATCATCATACCACGATAGATTTGTTCGAGTAAAATGACGCGGGCCATTTGGTGGGTGAAGGTGAAGGAGGACAGGGAGATGGTGGCGTGGGCTTGGTTCAGGATTGAAGGGTCGAGGCCGAGGGGGCCGCCCACGATAAAAATTGCTAAATTGTTATAATTGCTAAATTGTTTTTGTAAGTTGGTGGCGAAATCTGGTGAACTGTATTTTTTACCACCTTCGTCAAGCGCAATAATGTAACCATCTTTAATTTTTTCTAATTCGGCCGTGATTTTTGCAGCCTCTTTTTTCTTAACCAGTTCGACCGGGTTTTTTTCAGAAAATGATTCTTCTTTGAGTTCGTGTATTATTATTTTGGCGTAGGGCTGGAGGCGTTTCAGATATTCGGCTTCGGCGGCTTGCCAATACGACTCTTTGAGCTTGCCGAGGACGATGAGGTGGAGGTGAAGCATATTATAGATCATCAATATCACGGAGGAAGCTGCCAGGGGTTATTCTAATAGGTTCTTCGGAAATGTAGGTAACATCGTGATCGGGGTCGTTGAATACGGTGTGATCGTAGGATAGGAGTGAGTGATCGTCGTAGAGTTCGGGGTTTAGTTCTTCGAGGAAGGGGCTGGGGCCGGAGAGCATGTCGCCGAAACTGCCACCGGCCATGGGGTAGGTGAGCGTTAGTCCCTCTTTGGCACGGGTGACGGCGACGTAGAATAGGCGGCGCTCTTCGGAGAGGCCGTCGGCTTCGCGGAGGGCGCGGTCGTTGGGGAAGGCGCCGCGGGAAAGATTTATGATAAAGACGTGTGACCATTCGAGACCTTTGGCTTGGTGCACGGTGGAGAGGGTGATGCGGGCATTTGAGTTCCCTCCTTGAGGAGGGTGGGGAGATGTTGTCGGCGTTTTTACATCCCCCGCGCCCCCCTCAAGGGGGGATTTGGATGACCTTCCGCCACCACCAGCGAATGATTCGGATAGGCTCATTTCTCCGAGAAAGATATCAAGCGAATCGTAGGTGTTGGCAAATTCGAGAAGTTGCTTCAGATCATTCAAGCGGTCGTCGCTGTCGATATATTCCGAGGCGATATAATCGGCATAACTTGATTCGATGACGGCGGCTAAAAGATTTTTAATATTTCCGGCATCGGCTTCCCAGGCTTCCCACAGCCCTTTCCAAATGGAGAGAAAATTTGTCCAGCCGGTTTGGGCGCGTTCGCCAAGTATCTGATAGCCGAGTCCGGGCAGGTCGGCCAAATTCCCTGATTGCGCGATAGCCGTGATCAGTTTGTCGGCGGCGACCGGGCCTATGCCCTCTTCGTGCAGGAGGATGCGTAGCCAGGCAGCAGTGTCGGACGGATTGTTGAGCACGCGCAGATAACTCAAAACATCTTTGACATGGGCGCGTTCGAAAAAACGGGTGCCGCCGCGATAGTCGTAGGGAATACCGGCTTTGACCAATTCAAGTTCGAGGCGTTGCGAATGAAAAGCGGCGCGGAATAGGATGGCGATTTCATGCGGAGAGACATCTTTATCTAGGAGTGCCTGAATCTTTTTTACAATATAGCTGGCTTCGGTCGTCTGGTCGAGTTCGGGGTGCAGGAGGGGTTTGTCACCGGTTTTATCGAGCGAACGTAAGGCTTTTTTATACAGCTCGCGATTGTTCGCGATGCTATTGTTGGCGAGCGCGAGGATTTCGGCGGTGGAGCGATAGTTGGTTTCGATTTTAAATAATTTGGCGCCGGGATAGGCGCACTCGAATTGCAGAATGTTTTTGATATCAGCGGCGCGGAACGAGTAGATACTTTGCGCGTCGTCGCCGACTACGAGGATATTATGATGCACCGAGGCCAGGCGCTCTATGATGGCGGCTTGGAGCTGGTTCGTATCCTGATACTCATCGACTAAAATATATTTGAATTGTTCGGCGTAGCGCTGGCAGATATCGGTCTGATTCAACAACAGCAGCAGGTAGACCAGCAGATCATCGAAATCCATAGCATTGGCGGCGCGTTTGGCTAGCGCATACTCCGCGCCAATGGCGGTAATATCCCGCTCGATATTGGCCCAGGCGGGATATTTATTTTCCAGTACCTGGGCAATGGTCGTGGTGGAGTTGCGCGCGTAGCTGAAGATGGATAATAGGACATGGGGAGAAGGAAATTTCTTGCCGCTGCTTAGCTTGAGTTTCTTGAGGCAGTTTTTGATCAGGGCCTGACTATCGTCACTATCGAGGACCGTAAAATTATTTTTGTATCCCAGGAGCGGAGCGTACATCTTCAAGAGACGAAAAGCGATACTGTGGAAGGTGCCCGACCAGGGCAATTTCGGTAATCCGGTGAGTGCTTCGACGCGGCGAGTCATCTCGGCAGCGGCTTTGTTGGTAAAGGTGAGCAGGAGAATTTGGGAAGGAGCCACTTTTTTTTCCAAAAGATAAGCGACTCGATAGGTAATAGCGCGCGTCTTGCCGCTGCCAGCGCCGGCCAATACTAAACAAGGACCGTCGCCCTGTTCGACGACGGCCAGTTGTTCGTGGTTGAGCTCGGCGGCGTAATTGATCATAGAGACGGCGTCGAGGCACCGTTTACCGAGTTGATCTTTTTAATCAAGTCCTTATTCCCCGGGTTCAGGGCCAGAACCTGGCGATACAAAGTCAGGGCTTCGGTTATTTTTCCCTGGCGCTCTCGCAAGACCGCGAGCGAAAACAGCGCGTCAGAATGACTGGAATTTAAATAAATTGCCTGTTGAAATAAGGCGTCGGCTGCGGTATCGTCCCCGGCTGCTTGGTTATTGAAAAATAGTTTGCCTAATTGCACTAGATAATCTGGATTATTCCTACCGTAGGGAAAGCCGCTTTGTAATGTCTTGATTGCCAGCGGGGTTTGATCATTGGCTTCGTAGAGTAATCCTAGGCGGAAATAGGCTTCTAATAAATCTGGCTTTAAGCTGATCGCTTGCTCCAGATTTCCGACCGCCTCCGCGAATTGTTGGTTGTTGGCTTGTACGGTAGCCAGGGCTACGTATACGAGCGGGTTACTTGGTTCGAGTTCACGAGCGCGTTCCAGCGATTGGCCAATCCAATTCGTGGCATCGGGAGCCAAGGATGCGGCTGAGGTATAGACAGAAGCCAAAATCTGCCAGCTGGCTACGTTGTAGGGCGCGAGCGTAGTGACTGTTTTGGCCGCTTGAATAGCGGTAGACAAGGCTTGATAGCTTTCGTTGGCGCGATCGGGCTCGGTACTTAGTTGCCTGGCTTGCGCGAGCCAAGCGTCGGCTAAATTGAGATAAAAAAACGAGCGATTAGTATTCAATCTGAGCGCCTGATTTAACAAACTAATACGTTCCTCGCCTTTAGAAAATAGACTCTTTGTATAAATAATTTCGGCTTGAACGAAACGTCCGAAATAAATACCTAAGATAATTAGGCCAGTAAATAATAAAATAAAGCCAAAAGAGATAATGAGCGCGTATTGGGGGGTAGCGCGCAAAGAAATTTCTTTATAGGTAACAGCCGTACTGCCGAGCGCAAAACTAGTGGCCACCAGACAGGCCGTGAACGCCCAAAATAGTACCCAATGGGCAGCGCCAACATTTAAGACTACGAGACCAATAACTAGCGTGAGCCAAACAGTAGCTACTCCCCAAAAAATCAAGGGCGACTCGGATGCTCTAGGGGTGGATAGCGTGTCACTGCGATACAATTTTAAATCGCGCACGGATTTAAACCAGGTAGCAAAAATAATGCCCAACCCTATCAGCCCGATGCCGATCCACAACAGTGAAGAAACCAGGCCGTTTTCGGTGAACCAATCGAGCGCGCTGCTGGCTGAATGATAAAATCGACTGTTCCAGAATAATTCTGCATTTACCGCGGCTGGACGCAAGGTGGAAAAAGTATAAATATACGTGGAAGGACCAGAACCAAGCAACCGATTTTTCCAACTACCCTTTACGAAGGAATCACGGGCGATAGCCAAGGAATGCCCATACCCTAAATCAATCTGTCCGGGTCGGTTGGCGGTGAACCAGGCGGGGGTACCGAGAATCGCGAACAGAATGGCTACGACCAACAGACTAAAAGCTAACGATGACCACCAGGAGCGAAGCTGGTCGAGGTAGGTCAAGAAAAACATCAAGGTCAGGCCGAGGGCCACTGCCAATAAAATCCACACCATTTGTGAACCAACAAACAATAGGCCGGCGACACTCACGAAGAGCGTAACGGCCGCTAACAGCGAGGCGCCGACTGCTGCCCGATGAATAGCCAAAACGGTTAGGGAAGCTACGACTAAGATAATTAGAAATAATCCCCAGGCACTGTTCGAAGCGCTGACGGGATTGCTGGTCGAAAGCCAGGTCGGAAAAGGCACTGCTTTGAATACTTGTAGAAGGAAATAAACTGTAGCGACTAATCCCGCGCCGAGCAAAACCAACAAACAGCGCCAGACTTGCTGTAGAGTGGTTAGATGCTGAACCAACAACCAATAAAAAATTATAAACGAAGTCACCGCTAGCCAAGACACGCCTAAAAAAGTAAAATCACCAAAAAAACTTTCGTACGGAGTCAAAGAAAAGATACTGCCCAGCAAAAGCGCGCTCCAGAGTAATAACAGAGACGCATCGAGCGGGGTACGTCGCCATACCACTTGCTTCAGCAACATGGATCGGCCTAAAAAACACATGAGGGCGGCAAAGGTAAGGGCGAAGAAAACGGTATACTTGGACAGCTCAAACGGCTCACTCGTAGCTGGATAAAAAATAAGCGGGATCAGACCGATGGTAGCGTAAAGAAACAGAGCTTCGACTTTTTTTAAAAAATTCGTAAATGAAGTTTCCATAAAAAATTGATTTTTTGAGTTACTAAAATGATATTGTTAGTATACCATACTTAAACCATACCTTAAAAGGAGCGGGTTTGCCTGATTTTGGAAAATACCTTATCATCTTACTACTTTATGATAAACCCTCCACTGTTTACGCTCGCCCACCAAGATTCGACAACGCGCGCCCGAACCGGCGTTATTAATACTGATCACGGGAAGATTCACACCCCGATGTTCATGCCGGTGGGGACCCAAGCCACGGTTAAAAGCTTGGATCAAACTGATCTAAAAAATATTAAGGCGGAAATTATCTTGGGCAATACCTATCATCTGCATTTGCGTCCGGGGGAAGATTTGATTGCCGAGCAAGGCGGTTTGCATCGTTTTATGAATTGGGACCGGCCGATTTTGACGGATAGCGGCGGATTTCAGGTGTTTAGCCTCGGAAGGAGCAAGGAACAAGGAACAAGGAACAAGCCAAGTGAACCAGATGAAACAGAACAAGATAAGGTTGCCTGCTCAAAACAGGGACGATTAGTGGCGATTGATGAAGATGGCGTTACCTTCACTTCGCATATTGATGGGTCAGAACATCGTTTTACTCCGGAAAGCGCGATTGATATTCAACATAAGCTGGGAGCGGATATTATCATGGCGTTTGATGAGTGCACTCCTGACGACGCGGCGTATGACTATACCAAGGCGGCCATGGAACGCACCCATCGTTGGGCAGAGCGCTCGCTAGCGGCGCATCAAAAATCCCCCCTCAGAGGGGGGCTCATGGGGGGTGTCGGCTATCGCCAGTGGTTATTTGGCATTGTGCAGGGGTCGAATCATCGGGAATTGCGCGAAGCCTCGGCTAGGTTTATCAGCGGACTTGATTTTGATGGGGTGGCGATTGGGGGCGAATCGATTGGTTACAATATGTCGGCCACCGCCGACATTCTAGACTGGGTGTACCCCCTTATTCCGGCGGATAAACCACGCTATGCGATGGGGGTAGGTCTTAATCCCACGGATTTGCTGGTAGCGGTGGAACACGGTATCGATATGTTTGATTGCGTGGCGCCGACTCGATTGGCGCGGCATGGCATGTTTTACATTTCTCCCTCCCCTGCCGGAGGGGAGATTAGGAGGGGTGGGAGCAAACATCGGTTAAACATCAAAAATGCCCAGTTTAAAAAAGATTTAGGTCCGATTGACCCCAGCTGTCGCTGCCATACCTGCGTTGGCTACAGTCGTAGTTATTTGTACCATCTGTTTGCTACCGATGAGCTGACGGGGCTACGCCTGGCCAGCATTCATAATCTGCATTTTTTGCTTAATTTGATGAAGGAGACGCGTGAGGCAATACAGGAGGATAGGTTTTTGGGATTGAAGAAAGAGTGGGTGTCGTAATGAATTGCCCCCTACCGGTGTGACATTTTCCAATGGCGTAGGGGCGTATTGCAATACGCCCCTACCGGCGGTATTGTTGTCGTAGGGGTTTGGCATGCCAAACCCCTACCGTTGGGGCGACACGGTAACCCCTACTGTTGACAGAACCGGTTTTTTTCGTTATACATAGGCTACTTTAATCTATGTGGGATTCCGGGCCATTCCCGGGAGATTGTACCACGTAAGCAATACTTCGTATGTCAAAGCGGATGAAAGCGTTGTCGGCCAAAGTCGATATGCAAAAAGTCTACGGCTGGGATGAAGCCGTAAAACTGGTAAAGGAAACCAGCGGTGTCAAATTCGACGCCAGCGTGGAGGTACACGCCAACTTGGGCATTGATCCCAAAAAAGGCGAGCAGCAAATTCGCGCTACGGCCAGCTTGCCGCACGGCACGGGTAAAAGCAAAATTATCGCGGCCTTTGTGTCTACCGAGAAAGAAAAGGAAGCCAAAGAAGCGGGCGCGGATTTCGTCTACGGAGAAGAAGATATTAAAAAAATTAAAGACACCGGCAAGATCGAATTTGACGTAGCGGTGACGACACCGGACATGATGCCGAAGTTGGCCTCGATCGCCAAAATACTTGGTCCGAAGGGCCTGATGCCGAATCCAAAAACTGAGACTGTGAGTCCACAGGTGAAGAAAATGATTGAAGACTTGAAGAAAGGTAAAATCACTTTCAAGAATGATGACACCTCCAATATTCATCAATCAATTGGACGGGTGAGTTTTTCAGAGGCGCAGCTGCAAGAAAATTTGACCGCTTTTATCGAAGTTTTGAAGAAAGCGAAGCCTGCGACAGCCAAAGGCACGTATATCAAAAATTTGATCTTGTGCTCCAGCATGGGGCCGGCGATTCGGATTAGCGCGGAAGGGTAAAGTGTAAAGACTAAGAACGTTACAGTGAACACACCATTTGACATGATTATATGAATCATGTACATTTTATATATAATTAATA
>CAZXIF010000119.1:0-17420 GCA_964640395.1 uncultured Gammaproteobacteria bacterium
TACTATGTTTGAGCCCCGGTACATTTTCGGCGCGAAAACTCTTGACCAGTGAGCTGTTACGCTTTCTTTAAAGGATGGCTGCTTCTAAGCCAACCTCCTGGTTGTATAAGAATTAACACCACCTTTTACACTTAACATAGATTTAGGGACCTTAGCTTGCGATCTGGGCTGTTCCCCTTTTGACAATGGCGCTTAGCCGTCACTGTCTGACTCCCACACTGTAACCAACGGCATTCGGAGTTTGATTGAAACTGGTATCCCGAAGGACCCGAGTTTCATCCAGTGCTCTACCACCGTTGGGATCATGTAAGGCTATACCTAGATATATTTCGAGGAAAACCAGCTATTACCTAGTTCGATTAGAATTTCTCTCCTATCCACAACTCATCACCGAGTGTTGCACGGCTCGTGTGTTCGGACCTCCCTTCGATTTTCATCGAAGTTCATCCTGGCCATGGATAGCTCACCAGGTTTCGGGTTATGTGCGTGCCATTATTATTTCGCCCTTTCAGACTCGCTTTCGCTCTGCCTCCACCACAGAATGGTTTAAGCAACGACACACAGCATACTCGCAGGCTCATTCTTCAATAGGAACACGGTCACCCTTACGGGCTCCCGCTCTTTGTAGGCACACGGTTTCAGATACTATTTCATCGCCCTCACCGGGCTGCTTTTCACCGTTCCCTCATGGTACTAGTTTACTATCGATCACCAAAAATATTTAGTCTTAGACCATAGTCGGCCCAGATTCAGACGGAATTTCACGAGTTCCGCCCTACTTAAGAGAATCAATTATGATTGAGATATGATTTTCGCGTACGGGACTATTACCCGCTATGGTGGCACTTTCCAGAGCCTTCCACTAACCATATATCAGGATCACCGCGTGTACAGAAAACGCGCACTGACTTCTTACAACCCCGCCTAACCAACGGTCTGTCCTTTAAACTAGCAATCATAGTTAATCGTGAGACCAACAACTTTTACTAGCAACAGTTAAGCGGTTTAGACTGTTCCCTTTTCGCTCGCCACTACTCAGGGAATCTCTTCGATTTCTTTTCCTCTGGCTACTGAGATGTTTCACTTCACCAGGTCTTCTTCGTATACCTATGAATTCAGCATACGATTTCTCGATCAAGTCGAGATGGGTTTCCCCATTCGGAAATCCCCGGGTCAAAGCTTGTTTGGGAGCTCGCCGAGGCTTATCGCACCCTACCACGTCCTTCATAGTTTTTTGGTGTCAAGGCATCCACCGTGCGCCCTTGTTGAAATTGCGCACTACAAAAACACTCAAAGTGTTTTGTAGTTTATTTGTGTTTATACCTACATACCCTATTGTTTGTTTCTGAATTGTCAACGTACACGTAGTCTGCCGTATCAGTCATTCAACCTCACGATCGGCTTCAATGGTTTGAATCAGATCGCTAGGCAAAATGCAGTTTAAAAAATCCGTGTAATCCACTGAATCCGTGTAATCAGTGTTAAAAAAAGACCGCTCTCAAGCGGCCCTCAAACAAGAGGTTGCTGAATACCGCTAGGACAATCTCCGATAAGATAGAAAGGTGTGCAACATTTCTACGCTTGCTATGTTATCCAGAGGTCCAAGCATATGATGCGGACGTGGTCTCTTCAAATTTTCCCAACTAGTGTTGAAAAAGAAGATTTTTTAGGTAACAATGATAATACCTCTTTGGCCGAAAGCTGTCAAGGAATATCGGTGTGGATAAATAACCCTACTTTTCCACTACATCATTCTGGTGTTGGGCTGCGGGACTATCAACGATCCTTTGATCAATTTTTTTCTGGGCTTCCTGCAAATGCATATGCAGGCCGGTAAACCAGGTATTTAAATTTTCCACCGTAGCTCTACTATACAATGAAGTAGTATCGGCCAATGCTCCCGATGGTTCCGTAGCCCAAATTCTCTCTAATTCTGTTCCGATTATGCTTGGCAAATCACCCGGCTCAATCCCGCTGGCCGCGGCTTCAGCCGCCCGGCTGGCATTCATGAATCTGCTATCATCCCGAGCGCAGATCTGAACTGGCAGGATACGACGCCGACCGCCTTTACTGCGCTTGATAACTTCAGCGATAGCGTCTTCTTCGGGTTTAAATTCTACGGGATTTTCAACCGGCAAAAAATTCCAGCCATACCGGCATTTTTGTTCTTCATCCGTCTGCCGAAAATAGTTAGGATCCGCGCTGCCGGCTTTTAATTCCCAAAACCACTGGAGGGCTTTTTGAGTAATCATATTTCCTAATCGATCAGCCGCCTCCACTGTGGGGCCGGGTTCCACCTGGTGGCTCGGCCATACTTCGCGCATGACCACTTCGGCTCCGGTAATTTGGCGCATCACTTGGCCTCGGCCGTACATAATTAAATACGCCATTAGCCGCTTGGCTAAAGGGTCACTCTCCAGTTTATCGGCTATCAATTCTCTATCTTCTTGTTGGGTAAATTGACTTAAACCAGCAGTCCGGACTTCCCTGACCCAATCCTTTATTCTGGCTAAGGCATCTTTAATATCCTGCGGCCGGTTGGTAGAACGCATTACCTCCAATACCAGTGCGCGATTGAATGGTATGTCAAAGGCCAACCGTTGATAGCGTTTTTTGTTATCAGCGTGGCGTTTGATAGTTTCATAGAGGTACCCTTCAAGTTTGTGCGCATACGATTGAACCAACATCGCGCGGCGTGTCTCCAGTGACATTTCTCGCCACTCACGCGTCTGTTCATAATGATGGCCGCTGCCCCGAGGAGTACTTATAGTCAGATTCAATTCGCTTAAATCCAGATGATTCTGCCAATCCTGCCTGCCTTCCAAGCTATCAACTTTATTCAGCTTACCGAGATGGCCGTCATACCTCAATTTTTCCTTCTCTGTTTCCTTTTCTAAGTGCGAAAACCGATCGGTGCGCTTCTTGGGATCAAGCCGTTTAGCCAATTCGCGTATATAATTTAAAATTTCATCAGCTTTTCTCTCTCTAATTTCCTTATCTAATTTTCCCTGCTCATCTTGTGAACGCAACTCTGCCCAGCGCGTCTTGACTTCTTTCAATTGACTGCGTGCTTCGGGTAGCCATTCATTTTCATACTGAATTTTGCCGATCAAATCGGCAGTATATTCTTGGGCTTTTTTAAATAACGCCTCAACAATCTGTTCGTGCAACTCCCGTGCCTCGCGGCTGGTTTCCATTCTTACTTCTTGTCGAATTCTATCTTCCAAAGACACATCGTCGGCGGGGCGCGTTAAGGCAAGAAACGATTCTGAAGTGCCGGCCGGGGACACATCAGGATGAGAAAATGCTTTGGTTTCAGACATAGAGCTGCGTGAAAATAAAATTTAAAAATCTTAACTTTTTGCAGTCAAAAATAATACCAATGGCCAAAGATTATTTTTGAGATAGGTTCTACTCAAACAAAGATTTTCTCAAACGCTTAAGCCAACTCTGCTGTGGAGCTTGGCTCGCTTCAGGAGCTGGAGGTTATAATTCTCTCTGAACGTTCAATTCATCTTCAGTAAAATCTTTTTTTTCACCAGAAGAATCATGTTGTACGGCCGATACATCACCGGCTGATAGATTATCATATTTTGACATATAAAATTAGTTTTTAACTCCTTCCCAATCCGCCAAAAACTTCTTAATCCCCACATCCGTAAGCGGGTGCTTAAATAATTGCTCCAAAACTTTAAATGGTACGGTGGCAATGTGCGCGCCCAGGAGGGCCGCGTCGGTCACCATGCGCGGATCACGCACCGACGCCACCAAAATCTGCGAATCAAAACCATAATTTTCAATAATCTGGACTGCCTCAGCAATCATATGCATGCCATCTTCCCCGGCATCAATCAATCTCCCAACAAAGGGGCTGATAAGTGTGGCCCCCGCCTTGGCCGCCAGCAAAACTTGATTCGCCGAAAACACCAACGTCACGTTGGTTTTAATTTTTAATTTTTTAAACGCTACCACTGCTTTGATCCCCTCGGCCGTACACGGCACCTTCACATGAATATTTTTGTGCCAAGTCGCAAACTCTTTGCCTTCCTTAATCATCCCCGCCACGTCCGGGCTCACCGTCTCCGCACTAATCGGCCCGTCCACCATTTTACAAATTTCCAAAATCGTTTTTTTAAAATCCCGCCCTTCCTTGGCAATGAGCGTTGGGTTCGTAGTCACACCATCAATAATCCCCCACGAGGCGGCGGTTTTAATTTCATCCAAATTGGCGGTGTCAATAAATAACTTCATATGGTTGAAGGCCTTATTTTATTGGTAGAGATAATTGTTCAAATTTTTCTTCAATATCTTTTTTAAGTTCTTCCCGCGAATCAAATAACCATTTTAAAGGCACATAATCGGAGGTAAGACCGTAATATTTAACTTTCCCTTTTTGTTCTTTTTCTTCAATAATCCCGTTATCACGTAACGGCTTAAAATAATAATTAGAAACATTTGATTGCGCCTTTTCCAAAATACGCGCGACATCCTTCTGGCTTATATTTTTACCAGAAACTATTAAATACTTGAGAACCTCACGTTGTTCTGAGGTAAGTTTAATCACATTCTCAATTTTTTCCCAACGATCGCGACCCAGCAGGGACATGGCTTCGTGAGCAGAGAGGGGTTTTGCAAGGCTGTCGCTACACTGCCCAAGAATATCTCTAACAGACGTCATTATAGAGCGTACGTCCCCCTCGTGCAAATCATACAAATTAAAAACTACCTCATCATCTATAGGTTTTATAAAACCCGACACACCCTCCGACTGCAAAATACTCATTCTTTCTTCAAAAGCCCGGGCAATCTCTGTTTTGCTTAAAGGATTAATTTGAAGAGGTGTTTGAATAAAAATACCTTTTACTCTTTTTTGTGAACTAATTATATCTTTGTAAAAATTTTTTGGCCCAATAAAAAGCCAAAAAACATTAGGCGTTTGCAAGAGATCTCGCATCTCATTAAAAAATGAGATAATTTTCTTTTTATTTGTCTCATCAGACAATACAACATCGAAATTATTTACGTGCACTATTAATCCGGAATATTTCAGACTCCCAATTTCATTATTCATTAAAAAATCTATCAGGGAAACAAAATGTTCTTCTAACGCGGAAATTGAAACCTGCAATGGTTGCTGGATACTTTTTTCTCTTGAAAAGTCAAAACCCAAGCCATTACCGCCTAAACTACCAGACAATCCGCCAGATAAAGCTAGAGACTGACTAATATCAACCAGATTATTTAATCTGCTCAAAAAATCATTTTTTAATAGATCAGGCTGGATCAGCCTAATCTCTCTCAAAACTGAAGCGATTATCTCAATTAAAAAATCCTTTTTGTGAAGCAAATTCTCATGAACCTCAATTTCTCTTCTAAATGAAAAAAGTAACCGCGGCTTTTTATATTTCCAAATTACTTTATGAAAATTAGCCAAACTCGTTTTTCCGACCCCGACATTGCCACAGACAGTCAAACAAAGTCGGTCCACTGACTCAAATAAATTATTCAAAAAATTCATCTCCGACACTCTGCCGACAAAAGCTTTTTCAATCGGCAAATCACCACCCTCAATCAGAGGCGGGGTGTCATACGGATCCTTCTTTAACCCAAATTGTTGCCAATTTATTGCCTGCATAAATTTATATATATAGACGTTTCTTGATCTTTATATATCTAAAATTAGAGTAACATAAGGCATTTTAAACAGCAAGCCATAAAAAATCAATTCGATAATTTTTTTATATATGTAAAACTAAGACTATGCGACAATCAACGTAGGATTCGTGGTGACACCGTCAATAATACCCCACGACACGGCGGTTTTAATTTCGTCGAGATTAGCTGTGTCGATAAAAAGTTTCATAGCTTTATTAATAAGATACACGATACACGTAGAACGATACAAAGGACGGTGTCGTGTATCGTATTACGTGTATCATGTATCGTACATTTATTCTTCACTCCCCCTATTCTCAATCTCCCCCGCTCGTTCCAACCGATAATCCTTCCACATATGTTTCACCACTTCTTTCCATTGTTCCGTATTTTGATCCGGATCAATCTGCCCTAAATCAACATGATCTTCGACCACTTCCTCCACCACTTCATGCCAGGTTGCCTCATCGCCCACACCCTCGGTTTCCGCGCGCTCGCGTACTTCAGCGATGACATCCTCCAACGTATAAGAATTTATCTGCATACCCTATTTATTATTTAATAAAACCAGACAGCTGCCTCCGATGTCTTGTATTTTATCAACCAATGGATGAGTTTGCAACCGCTTACGCACCGCTTCGCCCAGCCGACCAGAGCCACCACCGTAAATAACTTTGACCACCGATTCTCCAGCTTTATTTTGATAATACAAAAAAAGCTCCAATTGTTCTAGAGCCTCCGCAGGATAGCGACCATGCAAATCAAGTGTTGGTAAATCAGTACGAAGTTCGGCGGCGAATAATTTCATGTCTGCCGAGTTGTTCATAATAGAAAAAAAGATAAAGGCCATGGATATCGGCCTCCATTGGAGAATCAAGAAGTGCTCCGCCAGTGAACCCACGCCGCAGTGGCTGCGGCGTAGCTGAGAAGGCACAAAAACTTTAGAGTAAGCAACCCCGACGAAACTTATCACCAAAATTATGGCAATAACTATGACACTAATTTTAGAATATTTATCTAAAAGCTCTTTGTCCATAAGATTTTCCCCCTCAACATAGTGCGGGCGAAGGGATTCGAACCCTTACAGGATTGCTCCCAACAGGTCCTAAGCCTGCCGCGTCTGCCATTTCGCCACGCCCGCATAACGTAACTGGACAATTTAATCACATCCTGCCCAAAAAATCAAAAACCTCGCCGCGACACAGTCACCGGCGAGGTTTCATTTGGTTCACTTTGTTCCATGCTCCTTGCTCCTTTTTACTATCTCCCACCCCGAAACCCACCGCCACCGCCGCGCCCACCAAATCCACCGCTGCGTTGTGGTCGTGGACTGCGTTCAAACGCTGGCTGATCCGGCATGCCCTCTGGCTTCGACACCAATTGCTTCATACTCAGACTAATCCGACCCAAATTATCAATTTCTTTCACGACTACCTTCACTACATCGCCCAGCTTCATGACATCGCTCGGACGATTAGTGCGCTCCCAAGCAATCTCACTAACATGCACCAAGCCATCTTGACCCGGCAACACTTGGACAAACGCCCCAAAATCTTCGATGCGTACGACAGTACCTTCAAAGGTTTCGCCGGCGGTCACTTCGTGCGTGAGTTGTTTTACCCACTCCACGGCCTTTTGCATACCATCGGCATCGTTTGAAGTAATACAAACTCGTCCATCATCTTCGATATCAATAGCTACACCCGTCTCCGCGATAATCTTGTTAATCATCTTGCCGCCTGGACCAATGACATCACGGATCTTTTCGGGGTTAATCATGATAGTCACGATGCGCGGGGCATACGGCGACAAATCCGGTCGTGGCGCGGCCAACGTCTTGGCCATGGCGCCAAGCAACTCGATACGAGCCGCCTTCGCCTGATTGAACGTCTGCGCGATGATTTCCCAGCTAAGCCCATCTGTTTTAGTATCCATTTGCAAAGCCGTGATCCCATCGGCCGTACCGGCAATCTTGAAATCCATTCCGCCCGGACCGTCTTCAATATCTTGCAAATCAGTCAAAACTTTCCATTTTCCACTGGCATCACTTGCGAGACCCATGGCAATACCAGCCACTGGCTTCTTGATCGGTACACCCGCATCCATCAGGGCGAGGGTCGATCCGCAGGTAGAAGCCATCGAGCTGGAGCCGTTGCTACCCAGCACTTCCGACACCACTCGAATCGCGTAGGGAAAATCAATCTCCGGCGGGAGCACCGGTTCGAGCGCGCGCTCGGCGAGCGCTCCATGCCCGATCGCCCGATTCCCCGGACCACGCATAAAGCCGGTCTCGCCATAGCTGGCTGGCGTATCACTATAATGATGCATGTAGCGTTTCTTGCCTTCCTCTTCCATCGTATCGAGCGTCTGCACATCACCCGGCGCGCCGAGCGTCACCACCGACAATACTTGCGTATCGCCACGCATAAACATACCCGAACCATGAGTACGCGGGAGCAGGGCTACTTCGATCGACAAATCACGAATATCAGTCACCGCGCGACCATCCAACCGTCGGTCGCGAGCGATGATCTGCTCCGTAATATGTTTTTCAATATACATTTTCACACGGCCCAAAATCGCTTTCTTGATCTTTTCATCCAAACCTTCCTTAGCGGCCAGCATCTCCTCGATCGCCAGGCTAAAACGCTCCACCATGGCCACCCTTTCCGGACGGGTCTTCTTCACTGTCTCAAAAATCCAATCTTCCACATGGCTAGCGACCATTGCTTTCACTTCCCCTTCTACGACTTCCAAAGCCGCTTCTTTTTCCTGCTGGGCCGCAGTGGCCGCCATTTTTGGTTTGCCTACTGCTTGCTGAATTTCTTTGATAAAAGTAATCACTGGCGCCAATTCTTTGGCTCCAAACCGCAACGCCTCTACCACATCCAAATCCGGCGCTTCCTGACAACCAGCCTCCACCATAATAATTTTCTCCGGCGTTCCCGCTACCATAATATCCACATCACTCGTTTCGCGCTCCGCGAACGACGGATTGAGCTTCCATTCGCCATTCACCCGACCCACGCGTGCTCCCGCGATCGGGCCATTCCACGGAATCGAAGAAATGCTGAGTACTACGGCAGCCGCGATCATGGCTGGGACTTGTGAATCATTCACGCCATCCACCGACAAAGCGGTCAAAATTACCTGTACATCATTACGCGTCTGTTCGTTGAACAAAGGGCGAATCGCCCGATCTACCAACCGACCAGACAACACGGCCTCATCACTCGGTCGGCCTTCACGCTTGATAAATCGGCTGCCTTTGATCTTACCAGCGGCGTATAATTTCTCCTCAAAATTTACCATCAACGGGAAAAAATCAATTCCCTCACGAGCATTTTTACTCATGGCTACGGTCGCTAAAATGAGCGTATCTCCATACCGTACCGTGCACGAGGCGTTCGCGAGCAACGAAAAATGACCGACTTCCACCGTCAGCGTGCGGCCACCCCAATCGAGCGACCATTGTTTGATATCCATAGTTTTACCTTTCTGAAGTTGTTGTGCGAACTAAAGACCTAACAAAAGGTCTGCCTGTCTGCACATCAACTTCTTAAAACATTAAAACATAAAAACATTAAAACAAGCTAAACACCGTGTTACTGTTTTTATGTTTTTATGTTTTCATGTTTTAATGCTTTCTGATTTCCTCCAGTTCCTTTGGCAACACGTAACACTGAACCATACCGACTACCCGCAATCAGGAACTTCTCCTTTTCCAAACTCAAATCCATAAAATCATCGGCCGCTTCTTTTAATTTGGCAGAAGTCGTATTACCAAACGCAATCACTTCCACCTGTTTGCCCTGATTACGTAAATATTCAATCAGCGGCAAATAGTCGCCGTCTCCACTGACCAGCACAATTGCGTCTAAATTAGGGGAAATACGAATCGTGTCCACCGCAATCCCCACATCCCAATCCGCTTTCTTTTCTCCACCATAAAAAATCTGCAAAGGTTTGTCTTTAGTTTCAATGCCCAAATTATACAACGCATCAAAAAAAGGCTGCTCCTCTTTACCTTCGGTGGATACCACATAGGCGATAGCTCTGATCAACTTCCGTCCTTCCGTAGCCGCCTGCACGATCGCTCCAAAATTCACTTTCGCGCCAAATAAATTTTTGGCGCTATAATACATATTTTGCACATCAATAAACACCCCGACACGTTGCTCAGGGTGTTTCAAAGGATGATTTTTTTTGCTAACCGGCTGATTCATTGTCTTTCTCTTTTAAATCCGGGGCTTCTTCCAACATGTCCTCTTCGTTAGCGTTTCCAGCCGAGCCTGGCTTCGGAATCGCTCTCCCACCTTTAATTTTTAATTTCTTCAAAACCAACTCGCAGCTCTCGGGATTTTCCTTGCGTAAATAACGGATCAAGCTACGCCGAGTGCTTACCTTACGAAGCAACCCCCGACGAGACGAATGATCTTTGGCATGAAGCTTTAAATGCTCGATAAGTTCATCAATTTCCGCGCTGAGTATCGCAATTTGGACTTCGCTCGACCCAGTGTCCCCCTCGTGGGTTTGAAATTTCTTGATAATACTGGCTTTTTTCTTGGTTTCTAGCATATATGCGATATTTACACCGAGCGCTTCCCGAGCATACTTCGAGAACGTTCAGTCCTGGCCAGCCTGCCCAAAAGCCTGCCGTGCTGCAGGCGGGCGCGAGACTTAAAGTCAACGAGACTAACCAGAATGAATAAAAGTAGGACAATCGTAGCCTAAGCCAGAAAAAAAGTCAACTATCGGAACCTCACCCTGCCCCCAACTTATTCAAAATAAAGCGGGCCACTGCGTACGACGCAGCCACCAATGCCAAACCAATAACCGCGGCTTGCAAGGTGCTTTTGGCCGTAGTTACGGCTTCTTCATTGCCCTGCGCCGTCATCCAACGAAAACCGGCATACAGAGTCAGCCCAAAAAAAACAAAAGCCAAAATCCCCAGAGTCACCGTTATCACTCGACTAACCACTCCCGGAATCGTATTTTGCTCCGTATTCTTAAAACCAATCGCCTTACTCGTCTCCCCCAAATTATAATCCCCGGCTATTACTGTCTGGTTACTGATCGCCACCCCAAAAAGAAGCACTAAACAATATAATAAGCGTGTAAAGTAGATTTTCATAAAAACATTTTGAGTAATAACGAAATCCCGCCCGCGCGGGAAAAACATAAAAGCACCAGAACATTAAAACAAAAAGTGATTGCGGTTTCTCAACTCACTGTTTTAATGTTTGAATGTTTTTATGACTTAATGGTACCACACCTTGCTTTTTATGTAAAAAATCGATAGGATAAGGCAGTTTATCTCCTCGTAGTTCAGCGGATAGAACAGCAGCCTTCTAAGCTGCGGACAGAGGTTCGACTCCTCTCGGGGAGACTAGATAAAATTTACAAGTTTCAATTTCCAATTTTCAATGAAGGAAGGACGCAAATGATTTGCAAAAAAGATAAAGTATGTTATGTTGGGTGGGCTAAAATTCCAAGATAATAACAGCTTTTGCATTTCTTGACCCGCCATGCGGGGAGACAAATTGGAAATTAAAAATTGAAAATTTTCCGCCCAAGGCGGAGTCATGGTGCCTATGGTATAAAGGTTATTACGGGAGGTTGTGGACCTCTCAATACCGGTTCGATTCCGGTTAGGCACCCAACTATGATGGTACAACTCTCCAAAAAAAATCCCGACTTAGTCGGGATTTTTTAATTAAGCTTATTATTTTTTATTGACCTCCCGGACCTTGACCGGGTCCCGGCCCGTCACCTTTCATAAACAAATAGCCAAGCCAGCCGGTATTTTTAGTAGTTTTGTAATTAGCATAAACCAAACTGTTGAAGACAAATATCGTAATGCCATAGGCCATCAAGATTACCCCTAGGCCAATGATTGAATTACGAATTATCCCTTTCGCCTTGGTTACTGGCTCCTCTTCTCCCTGAGCCGTCATATACAAATACCCGGCGTACACCGTGAGACCCAAAAATATTGTCCCTAACAGGCCAAGGACAGCCATAATAACCTTGGCTACCACCAAACGCGGATCAGTATTGCCAAGGCCACTCTTTACCCCCGCCGCGCCCAACTGATCTTTAATATCAGAGCTTAAACCACCGTTTTGAGCGCGCACGATAGTGACGGGAAAAGTCGCAATCGCCACTCCCGCCAAAAGAATAAAAACAAGCAAAATCGATTTCATAAAAAATTACTTAGCTTCGCTCTTTCCCTTAACTTCGCTTTTTCTCGCGCACACTGATCCGGCGACACAACCGGCGTTTCCTTCCGGAATTAAAATATAACCACTTCCAGCGGCTTGACCGGCCGTAATACATTCGGCCGAGCACGCGCTACCACCCACTTGATTGGCCACCGTTGACTGCGTGATCTTGTCCACCACAAAAATAGTGATCGCGTACGCCGCCATACTTATCGTCAGACCAATTAAGGCGGCCTTAATTATCTCCTTACCTTTTTCAATTTCGGCCTCTTCACCCTGTGAGGACATCCAGCGCACCCCGCCGTACACCGTGAGCGCCAAGAAAAGCGTGCCTGATAACGACAGTAAGGCACGAATAATCTTACCAATCGTGGTCGAAAGAGCCGTTTCTCCAGCTGACGTATCATATCCGGCATTACCACCAATTTTTTGAGCTAAGCCCCCGGCTTCAAAACCAATGTTAGGGGCAGCCGCGACCGGCGTAGCCACCAACAAAGCTAAACACAGTAACAAAGACCAATAAATCTTTTTCATAGAGTAAAAAAGTGATTAACTTTTAACGCAGCGCTGGGTACCAGGACAAGATCCGGCTGCGTTTGGAACCGGTTCCAAACCGTCAGGATTGTCAGCAGGCACGCATTTTCCCTTTAATTGAGTCACACAAGCCTGCGTGGCTACATTCCCACCGGAATCAACGCCGGTATTCCCGACAGACCCGCTGAGTCTGCTCCCCACAAAGGCCGTAATCGCGTACGCGGACATCACGATCACCAACCCAATAATCGCAGCCTTGATGATTTCTTTGCCTTTTTCAATTTCGGCCTCATCCCCGCGCGCCAGCATCCAGCGTATCCCCCCATAAATAGTTAGTAACAAAAAAATAGTACCAACGAGTGATAAAGCCGTTGTCACAATAGTCGATATCGCTGGGGTTAGTTCGCCCTGTAATCCTACATTAGTACTGGGCCCGACCGCTTTATCGAGCTGGCCCAAACCCGAATTAAATTGGGCATGAGTTACTAAAGGGATAAAAAATAACGCACCGCTTAGAACTAGTAACCACAGTTTTTTCATACCGATAAATTTAAGCTTGAAAACTAGCTAAGGTTATTGGCCCAAAAAACAACTCTGGACCGCTGGACTATAAGAACAACCGGCTTTTTCACAATCATCCTTTGACTTGTCATACGCATGACACGCCTCATTGGTGAGCTTGGCTGATGTGGCTGTCGAGCCACTCGACGTCGCCCCCAATTTATCAAACACAAACCGAGAAATCGCGTAAGAACCCATCACCACGATCAAACCCAGGATAGCCGCCTCCAAAATATCTTTGGCCTTCGTAACCCCCTCAGTGTTACCCCGCGCCAGCATCCAGGTGAGACCCGCGTAAAAAATAAGCAAGAAAAAAATAATGCCCAACAAACTAAGCAACGCGGCGACTATTTTTCCAATCAATTGTGGAATATTACTTGCCCCAGCCACAGTCTTTGGCACCAACCCGCCGGTCGCTTTCTGGGTAGTGTCGAGCCCGTACTCATCCGCGCGCACCGAACTTACCCCCACAAACAGGCTAATCATTACCACGAGGCTTAATACTAGTGATTGGCGCATAAAAACAATATTGGTAGGGTTAATTACTTTTCCTCCCTTTTTAAGGGGAGGCGAGGTGGGGTCGTTAGTAGTAACACCAACCTCCCCTCGCCCCTCCTTAAAAAGAGGGGGAAACCAAGTTATCCTTCTTCACCCGCAACCTGGGTTGCTCCAGAACATTTCGTAATTCAAAATAATTACCCATCGGGTAGGGGCGTATTGCAATACGCCCCTAATACGCCCCTACCGTCCGAATGGTAAAAATGTCATTAAATTGGCTGCGTGGTTGCGGTTACTAAACTGGACACCACGAAGTTGGCGATAGCGTAGGCGGACAAAATAATTGCCAAACCAATAATACCGCTGAAAATCATTTTCTTGGCTTCACCAATTTTTTCTTCATTACCTCCGGCTACCATCCAAGTGAATCCGCCAATCAAAATGATGACCACCGCGATTATACCCAGTAACCCCATGGCTACTTTAATAATACGGGCAATCGTAATGCGAATATCAGTACTGGCGAGTCCGGTGTTGGCTCCGTATTGGATACCGAGACCTTCCGCGTCAATAGGTTTTGTCGGGCCGCTAATACCTGGCACCTGAGCGCCACCTTGGGCTAACGCTGCTACTGGTAGCATACTACCAATCATCAAAATTCCCATTGCGAAGCTGACAAAGTATTGTTTTAATCGTGTCATATCTTCACCTCCTTCCCACTAAAAAGTGTTTGGGTCATATGTTTAATTATTTTTTGGTGTCATTCCCGCGCAGGCGGGAATCCATCACTTCGCTCAATTGACGACTGGATTCCCGCTTCCGACGGGAATGACAATTGAGAAAACAGCTTTAAATTGGCAACATCGATTATCCACTATTTCCACATAATATTTACCTGGCAACAGTATAACACATCCAGAATATTCTTGTCACGACACCGCGCTATTTTGGACTCGATGTCAGCAAAATAAAGAACTGGTTCAACAAGAAATAACTGGCCAATACTACCAACAATCCCAAGGCCGCCCACAGCATAGTCATTGCGCCGGCTTTGACCTTCTCCGGACTTCCGAATGATAACAGCCAGGTCGCCCCTCCCTTTATAAAAGCATACAAGGCCACTGACCCCAATACTCCAAGCGCTGCTTTGATAATATTCCCAATAATAACCGTCACCTCCGTCGGTCCGGTCTGTTCTTTGCCAATCGGAGCTAAAGGATTTTGTAGACATTGGCGTCCGGGAGGACAGCCCCCCTCTCCAGCTACTGTTTTGCTATCAGGAGCTGTGGTACTAAAAAAAATCCGCTCTTGCTTCGTCTTTTCCCAAGCCTCCTTGGCAGTAGCACAAAGAGATTGGTCAGAAGTTACCTTGCAACCCCCATACTTTTTTCCATTGGTTTTAAAAGTTTTAGCGCTGTTAGCATTACAGTCAGCTGCCATCTCTATGGCATAACAGGTGGAGGTGAATTCTGCCTGCTTGCTAGCATTCTGCGCCGATAGCGCGCTTAAATCATCGGAACAAAAACAGCCTCCCATTTCCTCGGCTCTGGCCGGCTGAAGGAAGAAAAATAGACTACTAACCAACGTAATTGCTACCAAAGAAACCAAGCGATAATTCATACTAACGAAATTATTTCTTCTAAGCGCCCCCCGTCAAAATCTGGAATACAAACTTCACCAAAATATAACTAGCCAACATGGCTACCACTCCAAAACTTGTCCACACCACCATCTGCTGAGCCTGTTGTGATTTTTCGCTATTTCCAGCCGCTGTCATCCAAATAAACCCGGCGATAATATACAATGTCAAAGTCACCGTGCCCAACAAAATACCAAGCGGCAACCCAATAAAATTCCCAATAATGGCCGCCCCCAGATTTGCATCCTTAACATTATTAAACTGTGGCAATTTATTGAGTTCGGTCGCCTTAGTTTGAATATCACTCAAACTACCAGGGAACGCCTCCTCCGCTTCTTTTTTGACACGATCAGCCGCGGCCGCGTCTCCTTCATAAAATTTGCAGCCCGTTACTTCTTTTCCATTTTCTAAGCCTTTTTTAAGAGCTTGAACTTGATACCCAGTGCCGCAGCTAGCCGTAGCATCTTTTACCCCGTCAGTAAATACCCCACCCTTAGTAAAATCGCTTGCGTAACGGACTTTCCAATCGTGGGCTGCCTTACAATCAGTCAAATTACCTTTACCATCGTCCGACGGCTTACAACAACAATAAGCTGGCTTCGCCAATGCTTCTCCAAGCGCACTGCCCTTGACCGGTTGTATAAAAGAAGCCAAATCTTCGACGGCGCTACTTTGGCCGTCTACGATGGTGGTACTTTGTCCGTCGATATGCAACCCACAACTCACGCCTTTGGCGGATGAGCTAAAATTCAGTAGCAGCGTGGCCTCTTCTTGAGTGGTAACGCCGACTTTTTGCAGCTTAAGCAGTGATCGATCATCTTGTTTTTTGTAAACATTAAAACGATAAAAATGGTCGTAATTAAAATCCAAAAAACCTTCTCGAGAGGCAACCTTGATGACTACGGCGCACATACCCGGGCATTCCGTGGTATCCTCCGCATTATCGCACGTGTCTGTGCCGCCATTAAGTTGGGTCACATCCAAGTCAACCAGGTTATAGGTCACCGCCAAAACCGGTTGAAAAAAGAAACCGCAACCAAAAAACACTATCAGCCCTACCATCCCCCGAGAAAAAAAAGTCCTCATAAAAACTTACTTCAAGCGCAAACTCGGATCGAGCCCAACCGCTTGACCCACAAATTTAATCAAAATATACCCGCCAAACGCCACGACCAGCCCAATGACTACAGCCAACAGCACCTCTTTGGCATGAGTAATTTTTTCCTCATTACCTTCGGACAAAATCAACACAAATCCCCCATAAATAAACATCAAGAGCGACAGCCCGCCAATAATGGAAAATAAATACTGGCTAACTTTAATCGCTAAAGTCACAAAAACATTGATATTACGGCACTCACCTTCTAGGGTATCGGACAAAGCGCACGGCGGAATCAATTTGCTGACAAATCCTCCTGAAGACTCTTGTTTGGTGACAGCCCTGACAGACAGCTGATTTTGTTTTTCATTTTTCCAGTTATCCATTGCACCCCCACATTCATCGGCTGTTTTATATAATTTACACTGAGCCGTATAACGCTTGCTATTACTCTTAAAAACTTTCTCATTAGTACACTCACTTTCAGTCGTTACAAGTATGTGGCAGAGAGAAGTAAAATCACTCTCTTGGGCAAAAACCTCAGGGGTAAGGCGGTTCAAATCATCCGAACAAAAACAAGCGCTAGCCGCCTGTGCCGTATTCGTAAAGGAGAAAAAAAGACTAAAAAAGACTGCCAAACCAAACGCTGTCATCCCAACCCAGCGTCGAATCGAACAAAGGGATTCTTCGACTCCGTTCCGATGTGAATCTGCCTGCCGGACAGGCAAGTCAGAACTCCGCTCAGAATGACAGAATGAGACGGTGGCTTGTTCCTTGTTCCTTGTTCCTTGTTCCTTCATACTACAACGTTTGTTCAATTTTCGCCGCCGCGCGATTTAAGATATCTTGTCGCCATTCTATTACCCGATTCGGATCAGGCGGAGTCTGGAGCCACTCATGAATCATATCTCGAATAGCCCGACTCGATGCTTCATAATTGACACCTCTATACCAGTTGTCGGCTATCAACAGCTGGCTGACAAAAGGCGCTAAATCTGGATTGGCCGCTTGTTTTTTCAAATATGAACGCAACGCTGTCGGACGATTGGTAGCGGTTAAGTACCCTTCTGTAGCCGCTGAATGAGTCAAATAACCAATCAAACCCCAAGCCGCGTCCTGTTTGGTAGATTTTTGCGTGACCGCTTCGACATAATCCTTAGCCGCATTCACCGGATTTTCGGGTTTAAGTTGCAACAAGGGCAACACCTCT
>CAZXIF010000120.1:0-11716 GCA_964640395.1 uncultured Gammaproteobacteria bacterium
GACCAGGAGCGTTATAAAAATGGCTAACATGATAGCGGCTACTGCCAAGACCATATATATAACATTGTTTTCAATAACCCCGACCGAGCCGCCCCGATGATCCCAGGCTACGGGACTGACATACAAGCCAGAAAAATATAAAACGCCGATATTGATTACCCAGAAGACCAGATTAAGGATGAAAAGAACCCCCCAGACCAGGAAGCCGCTGCCACGCCAATAGCGCGGCAGACGCTGGTAAATCCAACTGACGACCGCGAAACCAATGAGCCAAAACCCAGTCAACGCCACTACGCGAAAGCTAACGATATTAAAATATTTAGCCGTCGCGTCGAGGATATAATATTGGTAGGCGGTGTACTGGCAGACAGCCTGAAACCAGAACATAAAATAACTCATGACAAAAATCTGCCGGTGGGTCGTTTGCCAGTGTTCAGCAGCCGGATGCTTGGCTAGTTCGCGGTCAATACGCCAAAAAATAGCCGGAAATAAAAGGGCGGCATAGCCGAGGCTAAGCAGCTCGTGGCGCGAAAAGAAGATTAGGAAAAATAACGATAATAACAACCAGAGCTGCGGTAAAAAACGCGCGAACTCCTCCTGCCAAAAGGGATGACGTTGGTAGCGCCTGGTTAGGAAGCGGTAGAGCCAGAACGACGCCTGGACAGCCAGAAAAACTAGCACGGTTACAGCAGCTACTTGGCCGATGAATCGCCAGCGATCGTGTTTAAGGAAATGATACCAACCCCAGCCGGAGGCGATGATGCCAGAACCGACAAAAATGTAGGCATGATTTAGTACGTTCTTTAAAAAATATCGCTTGATTTTATCACAAGTATTCATTCACGAATATTAAACAAATATTAAAAAATATTAGACAAATATTTGTGTACTATTGGTAAAATATTTGTCTAATATTTGTTCATTTTATTCCTCCGGAACATACTCCTTCGCCGCGCGTCCGATGGTTTTGGCTTTTTTGGCCACGCCCTGTAACTTGACTTTATGTTTTTTGAGCTCAGCCTCCAGGTAGTCGCGGATTTTATCGATGGCTTTATAGAGGGTTTTTTCGTTTTTAGACGCGAAGACATCGTTGCCCGCCACGCTCAAGCGACATTCCGCGAAGAACACTTCGCCTTTTAAATGATGGTTGCTTTCACGCCCCACGACTATTTCCGCTTTGATGATGGGCTGGAAAAAACGTTCGAGGCCAGTCATTTTTTTGTTGATGTAGGCTTCGATAGCGACTGTTAATTCCATCCCCTTGCCGGTAATGATGATTTGCATACTTTTTTTCATTAATGTTCTTGTGTTTTAATGTCTACGTTGCTCTGGTGTTTTTATGCTTTCATGTTTTCATGATAACCACTTCGGCTTCCAACGAAACCCCAAAGTTAGTATACGCTCTCTGCTTTACTTCATCAACAAGGCCCAGGATATCGGCCTGGGTGGCGCCTTTCTGATTGATTAAAAAATTTCCATGCTCTTTGGAAACCATGGCCCCGCCGATCTCATGACCCTTCAATTCATTTTGCTCGTTGACCCAACCCACCGGGATTTGTTGTTTGGCATTAAATTGAGGTGGCAGCAGAGCGGTATCGCCCGGCCAGTCTTTAAAATCAATATTCTTAAAAAAGCTACCGGCGGAGGGGAAGGGAGGGTAATGGCCGTTACGCTGTTTGATATACCCTTGAATAGTTTGCATGAGCGACAGTTTATCGGCGGGCTGTGTTTTGTACCAAACACGCAAAATTACATCCTGATTATGTTTAAAAATGCTGTCGCGATAACCAAAATTACATTGCTCCGAAGTGAGTTGAATGACTTCGCCGTCACGCCAGACTTCAACTTTAAGGAGAGATCGCGCGGTGTTGCTGTCCATCGCGCCAGCGTTACCACGGACGGCTCCGCCGACGGTGCCAGGGACGCCCGCTGCCCATTCGAGGCCGCCGAGACTATTTTGGACCGCCGTATTTACCACCATGGCTAGCGGTGTTCCAGCAGTAACTTCAATTATCTGATTTCGGATTTCGGATTTCGGATTTCGGATTTGTATAACGACTCCTTCGTACTCATCATCCTGCCAAAGCAAATTTGATCCGCCACCTAGAATAAAATACAAAACTCCTTCGCTGGTTAACCAACCCAACAAATCAACCAATTTTGGCGTTTCAGTGACTTCAACCAAAAATTGTACCGGCCCGCCAATGTGGAAAGTGGTGTATTTGGACATGAGCGCCCCTTGTTTTACTCGGCCGAATTCTTGGAGTTTTTTATATAATTCAGTCATAAAAATCGTACGATACATGATACACGCAAAACGATACAAATCGTGTGTCGTAATATATGTCTCGTGTATCGTGTTGAGGGTTGCCAAAATCATTGTTTTCGAGTATACTGACCACCTATGAAAGCTCTACAATTAGCCTTAACCAAGCAACCTTTGGTCTATATAACCCGTGATCTGGAGCGCGCGTTGGGGCTGCCAGTCTCGACTAAAAACTATTTCATCATAACAAATGCCACCCCGTTTGCAAAGGAGTTGGCGTCCAAACATAAAAATATTCTGCTCATTAAATTGGCGGAGCTTCTGGATACTCGTGAATTGCTAACCCAGGTCAAAACTAAAAAATTTCTAGCCAAGCTAAAGCGTCCGACGATCATAGTTTTCAAAAATACGTCGGTTATCGAGCGTAGTTGCGCCGAGCAGGGTTTAACCTTGTTAAATCCAAGCGCTAATTTGGCCAGTCGAGTTGAAGAAAAGATTAGCCAGGTAGAGTGGCTGGGTGAGCTCAGTAAATTCTTGCCGCCACATTGGGTAGGAACGTGTAAAGAGATTGAGTGGCAACGACAGGACAATTTACCCTACCCTACCCTCCCCTTGAAAAGGGAGGAAGTGATTGGCTCCCCTCTTTTAAAGGAGTGGTCAGGGGGAGGTCAATTCATTCTGCAGTTCAACCGGGCGCATACGGGCAGCGGCACTATGCTAATAGAAAGCAAAAAACAGCTGACGAAATTACAAGAAAAATTTCCGGATCGTCCGGTTCGGGTGAGTGAGTATATCTCTGGGCCATTGTTTACCAACAATAATATCGTGTGGGATAAGAATATTTTAGTGGGAAATATAAATTATCAAATTACTGGTTTACCACCCTTTACCCAGCGCCCCTTCGCGACGATTGGCAATGACTGGGCGCTGCCGACCCAGTTATTAAGCGCTAAGCAGGTTAAACAATTTAAGCAGATGGCTAGGGCGATTGGCAAAAAATTGGCTAAAAGTGGCTGGAAGGGGTTGTTTGGAATTGATGTGGCACTTGATCAAACGTCGGGTAAATTTTATCTGATTGAAATTAATGCCAGGCAACCGGCGAGCACGACGTATGAGTCCGCTTTGCAGTCCTCAGTCCTCAGTCCTCAGTCCTCAGTCACGACGTTTGAGGCGCATTTGGCCGCGCTGCTTGGGTTGCCGCATGCTGGGGAAGCATTAATTCAGATTAAGGATGGCGCGCAGATTATCCAAAAGAGAATTAAGAATAAGGGATTAGGAATTAAGAGTATTAAAAAAAGACTCAAACAAAAAGGATTTGAAGTTATTGCTTATGCTAATACTGAATTGGAATCGGATTGGCTACGAATCCAAAGCGAGTCTGGAATAATGAGAGGGCATAATGAATTTAATAAAATCGGAAAAATAATTAAAACTTTACTCACCAAACCTTAATTCGTTATTCGTAATTCGTAATTCGTTATTCGTCACTCAACAGTATGCTCTCCCCCACCGCCGAACAACTTATCCATGATTACTTAAACCTCCCCTTTCAAGGTATTGTTGGTGTACGAACTCCTTATTTTAATAATACAAAACTCCGACGGCGAGCCGAGCTGCGGGCACTGATTGGCAAAGGTAGTCCCCAAGAAATAGTGGAAGAGGCCAAAATTATTTCTCTGCAATATCACACTGGTTTGTTTGATACCAAGGGAAATTGCTGTCTGCACAACGAGCACACCGGACAAAAGACTACGCCGGAGGATGTGCGAAAATTTTTGATTGAACGGCACCTGGGTATCGAGTGCTCTGGTTTCGTGACGCAAGTACTGAGCAGGCATTTCTGGGAAACTAAAAAGGTTCAATTGACGAAAAAATTAAAAATTTGCGCGCGTCAAAAAATACTCCGGCAGATAATTTGCCAGTTACGGCCGGTGGAAAATATCGGAGTGACTACGTATGCCGATGACCACAATACCAGTGTCGTCTGCAGCGATGCTGTCGGGTTTAATTATGAAGTTATTCTGCCGGCGGATCTAATCATATTACTCAATACCGGGCCGCGGCACAATTTTAACCATATTATTTTAATTACGGAAAAAGTTGGCCAGACTATCCACTATGTACACGCGCGTGAATGGCCAAGCGAAGGGCTGTATGGCCATGGTGTGACCCGCGGACAGATCACTATTATTAACCCAACGGGTAATTTGTTGGCCCAACGCTTCGAAGAATGTGGTAAGATGGGGGTTGAGAATGAAACATTTGTTGAAGCGACGCAGACTAAACAGTTGGAAATTAGAAGGATTAAAATATGACTTTATCTGTCGAACTATTACAACAATCACTACTTTTCCTCATCGCGGCTGCGGTTGGCTCGGCGCTGCTCGCGCCACTCTTAATCAAACTGCTCTACCGATTCAAGGTCACGCGACGGAGTGAGTTTGATTTTACACTGCAGGGGGCACGCGCCTATAAAATCGGCACGCCGACTATGGGCGGACTCTTGGTAATTATCACGGTAACGGTCATTACCGTGTTGTTCAATTGGCAGCGAAAATATACCTATGTGCCGATTGGCGCGATGGGTATCGCGGCCTTGCTGGGGGCGGCCGATGATTTGCTGAATATTTTTGGTACCACGCGACGGATTCGCACTTTACGGCATACGCTGACCCTAATGTGGGTGCATAAGCAGTGGTACAAGCGGGCGTGGTACGCTGTCAGCGTACCGTGGGCAAGCTTTCGGCATTTTGTCCAGGTACTCGGCTCCAAAAATCCGGGTCGTGGTATGCAGGTGCATGAAAAACTCTTGCTACAATTTGTGGCGGGCGCGATCACGGCTTGGTGGGTTTATTTTAAACTGGGCGCGAATTGGCACAGTTTGTGGATACCGTTCGCGGGAGAATGGTCGGTTGGTTGGCTGATTGTTCCGATTATTATTTTCTTGGTCATGTTTACGGCCAACGCGGTGAATATCGCGGATGGTCTCGACGGTTTGGCGGGCGGCTCGCTCATTATTACTTTTTTGGGTCTCACGGTTCTCAGCTTGGTGGAGGGGCGGACGGCCTTTGCCCCGCTCAACGCCACGGTGGTCGGGGCGCTGCTTACATATACTTATTTTAATGTTAAACCGGCCCGGTTTCAGATGGGCGATGTGGGGTCACTTGGTCTCGGCGCGCTACTCGCCATTAATGCTATTGCTATCAATCGCGCCATCCTCATACCATTCTTGGGTTTTATTTTTTATGTGGAGATAGCGTCCGTTATAATTCAGGTACTTTATCGTCGGCTCTTGGGTAAACGTTTTTTCAAAATGGCTCCCTTGCACCATCATTTTGAGTTTCTGGGCTGGAGTGAAGAAAAAATCGTGATGCGATTTTGGATTATCCAGGCATTTATGGTTATTGTGGCGATTTGGTTGTCGGTACGGTGAAACAAGACACGATACACGTAAAACGATACACAATTTGTATCGTTTTACGTGTATCGTGTATCGATCACTACATTATGTACCTCAAGTGGAAAGAAAAAGTTATTACTGACTCGTCTGATCAGAATATCACCCGCCTCTACAACGAGGGCTATCTTTTTGGGCGGGTAGAAAAAGGAGAAATGTACCAGACGCGGAGCGTGCGGATTGATTTGGGGAAATTTGAATTGTCCAGTGAGAATCGGCGGATTCTTAAAAAAACCGAGACTCTTGAATTACGGGTTGAGCCTCTCCCCTACTCTGACTATCATTGGTCGATTGGGAAATTGGGAAAAGATTTTTATGATACTAAATTTGGAAATGGCACTTTTAGCGCAAATAAGATTAAAGAATTGTTGACTGAGCCAGCGAAGAGCAGTTTCAACCGGTTATTGGTTTATTCATTAGACGGGATTTCTACTGGCTACTGTATTGCATTCGAAAATGAGACTCTGCTTCATTACTGCTACCCGTTCTATCAAGGAACAAGGAGCAATCCGCCAGCTGGCGAACAAGGAGCATTAGTGAATGTCGGACTCGGGATGATGCTAAAAGCGATTGTGGTTGCTAAAAAAAAGGGTAAAAAATATATGTATCTTGGTTCGGCATCACGACCAACTGATACCTATAAATTACAATTTGCCGGATTGGAATGGTTTGATGGAACGGGGTGGAAAAAGAATATTGATGAGTTAAAAAAAACTTTAACACTCAAATAATTTTTATGCGAGAAACTTCACCCTCTTACAGACGCTTGATAGCTCCCGGCATCTCTGAAGAAGATAAAACAGAATTATTAACAAAATTGAGCGCTGATAGGATGAGGGAGGGAGGAAAATTAATGGAGGGAGAAAAAGAAAAAACTCGGACACAACTACGAATTTGTCGGCTAATCAACGATGAAACGAATCTACTACTAACCAAGTATGGCCTGCCTAAATTTGATGTTCCACCTCAAAATATTCATATTTTTGGAGAAAATCTTAAAATTGAAACAGGAGAAATTGGTGGTGGTTTTAGTCCATCACGACAAAGAATTATTTTACGGGAAGGCAAATCCCATCTGAGCTTCGCTGATTACGCCGCTCACGAAATGATTCATTTTAAATCATTTGGAGCGTTACAAATACCTGATGATGATTCTGAAGAGCAACACATTGATTTTAGTTACCGGGGAGGTTTTTCGGCGACTGATCGGGAGGGTAAGATAGAATTCTTCTACCTGATAGACGAAGCACTTACCGAAGAACTGGCCAAAATAATAATTGAAAAACAAAAAAGGACCAGAAATCCACTCTTTGTTCGAGAAATAGAAAACACCGAAGCAGTCATGCGAACCAATCAGGGAAAAATGGGATCCGATAATGAACCCTTCGCTGAAGACTTAATTTGGGCCCATTTTCTTGGAACCAAGAATTCTGATGGAAGCCCACAAGCTTACGAGGAACGATATGACTACCGAAGGCCCCGGAAGGCATTGAGTAAAATTATTGATAAATTATTGCAAAAAAATCAACACCTTTTTCAGAATCGACCAGAAATACTTGAGATGTTTTTCCAGGGGAAGATAACGGGCAATATTATGCCCCTGGGAAGACTAATTGAAAAAACCTTTGGAAAAGGAACTTTTCGTAGAATTGGTGAGGCAAGCAGTAGAAAAAATAAGACTGCTGCAGCTCCACGAGATACGATTTCAAAATTTGAAAGCCTGATTGATTCGTTGTGAAGTATGATTACGACAACAAAAAATAAACACTTCCACTTCATCGGCATTTGCGGCGTCGCCATGGGCGCGCTGGCTTTGGCATTCAAACGCCAAGGGTACCGCGTAACGGGCAGTGACGTGGGATTCCATCCGCCCATGTCGACGCATCTGGAGCAGTCGGGCGTAGAATTTTATCCCGGCTGGCATCCGGAAAAAATGGGACGGCCTGATTTGGTGGTGGTTGGAAACGTGGCCGGCTCGACGAATGTGGAATGGCTCTATGTACAACAGGAAAAGCTCCCCTACTGCTCGTATCCCGAATTAGTGCGTGATTATTTTATCAAAACTAATTCCGTTGTCGCGGCCGGTACCTATGGAAAAACGACTTCGACCATGCTTTTGGCGTGGATTTTAAAAGAATCTGGGTATGATCCGAGCTATATGTTTGGTGGTTTAAGTCTAAGCGAGCTGCCTTCCGCGGCTCTGTCGGAAAGTGACTGGAGTGTGATCGAAGGCGATGAATACAAAGCCTCGCGCACGGATACTTGGCCCAAGTTTGCTTATTATAAAACCACTCACCTCTTGTTAACGTCGGTAGTATGGGATCACGCGGACGTGTACCCGACCGAGATCCTCTATCGCGCGGCGTTTCAAACCTTGGTTGATAGCTTGCCCGACACAGGACTATTAGTAATTTCTGAAAAGGCCAAGCCCCTTATTACTTTCAAAAAACCAAAACCACTGCGCGTGATTAGCTACGGTAGCGGACTCAATAATGATTATCGCTATGCCAATTGCCTCTCTTCGCGCGGGGGCATATCGTTTGATATATTATACAAAAGCGAGATTCACCCCGTGGAAAGTAAACTGCTCGGCGACTATATGGCCGACAATATTACCGGGGTCTTCGCCATGGCAGAACAAATTGGTATCGAGCCGGAGAAAATCCTGGCGGCGATCACAACGTTTCCGGGTATTCGCCGACGATTGGAAAAACGCTTTGAAGGGGAAATAATTATTTTCGATGATATCGCGCACTCCCCGAGCAAAGCTGAAGGTGTTTTGACGTCACTTAAAAAAATTTATAATTGCCCGATCACGGCTGTGTTTGAACCTAACACTGGAAACCGTTTACCGGAAGCTGAAGCCTGGTATGACAATGCCTTTGCGGCGGCTGATGAAGTTGTCATCCCCCGTCTGACCAAAGTGAAAAAAAATCCCGCAGCTCACGATCCTTTTGAAGGCCAGGAATTGGCGGCGATCATCAGGCGTACTCACCCGCATGTAACGTATATCGAAGATGATTCCGAGTTAGTCCGTTACCTGAAAGTAAAAACACCAGCCGGAGGAGTGCTGGTGTTCTTGGGAAGCCATGGATTCCGAGGAATGATAGAAGAGTTGATTGAAAAATTACAAAATCCTAATTCAAAATAACGAATAAAATTTTATTATTTAGCATTCGGATTTCGTCATTACGTCTATTTCCCTTCATCTACCACTTCAACCTCCATGGTAGTTCCCTCCATTTTTCGTACCAAGAGGGTGATGCCGCAGGTATTACATTCAATGATATGACCAACCGCCACAGTGGGATAAACACTTAGATCAAGGGCGTTTTTGCATTCTGGACAAGTGAGATTCATAACATTATAGTTAAGATTAGCTGGATTAATATATCTTAGATTTAACGAATTTACAAGTCAGAAACGTTGAATTGCTAAATTGCTAAACTGTTAAATTGCTTATATATTATTGAGTGATTAATTACTAACAATTTAGCAATTTAACAATATGACAATTTAATTACTATGAAAACTCCCCAACTTCCGGTCCCTACTCTCGCAGCTGCGCTGGGCTTGACCCAGGAATTATGGCTGAAGCGCGAAGATTTGCATCACCATGGTTCGCACAAGGGTCGGGCGATACCACTCATGATTAGCGAAGCGGTGAAGGCTGGCAAACGGTCTTTTGTGATGTCGTCGTCTGGTAATGCAGTGCGCTCCGCGATCATAACGGTCCAAAATTTTAATAAAAATAAACCAACTGAACCGCTGAGCCTGACGATATTTGTGGGAGAGCACATCGACCCTAAAAAACTCGATAAAATCAAACAATTAATTACCGATACCAAAATTACACTCACTCAATCAGCTCGTCCAATTCAAGAAGCTTTTACGATGGAGAAGGAGCAAGCGGCCTGTTTGCTGCGGCAATCGATCAATGAGACGGCGCTTTTAGGCTATCGTGATTTGGCCAAAGAGATCAGCAAGATTCCGGATCTGGCGGCGGTATTTGTCCCGGCATCGAGCGGTACGACCGCCCAGGGACTATTCGAGGGTTTCAGTCCGGGGGCGACAGCGCCAGAAATCCATATTGTACAGACGACGACCTGCCATCCGCTGGTGGACGCCTGGAGAGAAGCCACTGGTTTACCTCCGGAGGTAGTACCCGAAGAGATTTCGCTGGCCGGGGCGATCGTTGACCGGGTTGCGCATCGCCGAACAACCGTGGTCGAAGCAGTGGTGAAAAGCGTGGGAGCCGGCTGGATTGTCACTAATGCCGAAATAATCGCAGCCCGAGAACTGGTTAAAACCACACTGAACCTGTCGATTTCTCCGACGAGCGCGCTTGGTATCGCGGCTCTTACACAGGCAATAAAAAAACACCGTACCTTTAAAGGCGCGGTGGTGTGTGTGATTACCGGAGATTAAAATTTACTGTCCACTCATCACGACAATTTCTTGCTGCCCATCGCTATTGATGTCGGACAGGGTGAGGCCGGTGGGTTGGGCGCCGAATAAGCTGGGGATTTTAAATTCCTTAATTTTCTTGCCCGCGGTAGTGAACAAACGCGCGAGCGTGGCTCCTTTCATAGGCAGGGTGATTATTTCGTTGCGTCCGTCGCCATTGATATCGCCTTCGACGATGCGTACTCCCCCATTGTATTTTTTGTCATAGGGAAAAAAGCGAGCGGTCGGTTTGTCTAGTTTCTCATTATACACCAGGATTTCGGTGGCCTTCGCGCCTTTGGTGCCGACCAGTAATTCACCGGTATCTTTGGTGACATGGTTGCCGATCGCGACCGTGAAACCGTCTTTATATTTTTTACCGAGCGGATAGAAATCATCTTTTAGGATAGCGCCGTGAAAATCATAGAAAATGAGTTTTCCTCCGGTGGAGGGAGCTACGATGATTTGGGCCGCGGAACCGGGTAATAGTTTGCCGACCGCGATTTGAATTGTACCTTTAAAATTACCGCCGTAGGGATAATCGTTGAACCAGCGCTCTCCCACGGAATTAAATATTTCTAACTTCGCGCCGGTGGCGACGATGGTTTCTTCCTGTCCGTCGGCATCGAGATCAGCATGATAGATGGCCGCGCTGCCCGCGTAAAGCGACTCAAAAGTGAAAAACCCGTTACGAGCACGATTGCCCTTAAAATCAAAGAAGCGCAAGAAGCTGCCATTGTTAAAAATGGTATTTTTTAAAGCCAGGCTGGAATCAAGAGTTTTTAACATCACGATACCATCACGCGGCGGGATAGTGACGCGATCCACAATCGAGCCATCATTGACTGTTTTGTCTTGGGTGCCGATAATTTTTTCATAGTCTTGACCGAGATCAACTTCGCGTGGCTTAGCGGTGGGGTTCACAATCGCGATACCCTTGCTATACGACCGCTGCCAAACATCTTCTTTGAAGCGTAGGGTACTATTTTGGGAAATGGCATCGCCCGTTGGTTCGCCTAAATTGATCTGATATTCATCGTAGGTCCAGAGCTGGGAATGGTCTTGGGTGCCATAATCAAAACTGAAATAATTGTTGTCCAGAAGCAAACTGCTCGATAACCCAAAACGCATGGCTTGGTAATTGTCTTTTTTGCCGGTGTTGTTGGTATTAGAATTAAAGACGTAAATCTGAGGGTTGATATTTAGATTACGATTGGAAAGCAGGGTGGTCATGAGGCCACTCCAGGAGCCGTTGGCTTCCCAGGGGGTGGGATAATTTTCGTACATGCGGCCGTTCACATACTCCTGCAGACTACTGGCGGAGCTGCCGTTCATAATAACGTATTTGACATTAAATTTTTGGCGGCTTTTTTCCAGGAGATAAATAACTCGGCTGAGCCAGAGCTGGTCAGCAGTTTTAGCATTATCTTTGACGCCATCCAAATTCAAATCAATATCCCCGCCATTGGTCCAGGAGATCGTATCGCTGACAACATCCCAGAATATTCCATCCCAGAGACCTTGGTTGAGGACATGGCTATTTACAT
>CAZXIF010000121.1:0-7395 GCA_964640395.1 uncultured Gammaproteobacteria bacterium
CCGAAGCGGTCGGACCAAGAATGACGACTACTTTGGGCAATATGGCCGAAATAATTTCCATAATTCATGCATTTGACAAGAGATAAAAAACCTCCGTATAATAGTCGACAACTATTCATTAGCCATAACTACTATGAGTGCTGACCATGAAAAAAACTATTTCGAACAAGCTGCTCCGATTGCACCAAGACCAAAAGCTGAGTTACTCCTAGAATCAAACGCTTCCCATTTGGAAGATCTAGACTACGTGACTGATATGTTGCGCAGCCATGAAATTGCCCTACGAAAAATCGATGATCTTATAGTTGCTAAAACAGCTAAACTCAATGACCCAAACGCTCAACACAAAGAACACCTGACAGATGAAATTAAAAAACTCAAAGCACAACGTGAACAATTTGCCGCCGACTGCCAATCACTCGAAGAAAGAATGGCTGAACTTGATTCCAAAAGAAGTGAGCAAGAAAAACTTCAAGCAGCTGAGGATCTTACGGCTCACAATGACCGAGCAGACTCTGACGCGCTTGCGTTTAACACTGATATCCTAGGCAGACAACTCCTCTATCAAGAGGATGAAGAAAAAGAGGATGAAGAAAAAGAAGAGAAGGAAAAATAAAAATAGGCGTTAGAAAAATTTTTACTTTCTATCTTTAATTTCCTTCAACACCTTACTCACAAACTCAACTCTACTCATCTTGATCTGATCTTCCTGTCCCCGCACCCGAATCGTCCACTCTTCTCCGGCCAACTCCCGATCCCCCACCACCACAATATACGGCACTTTCTCTCCCGCGGCTTTGTGGACTTTCTTACCAATCGTCTCATTGGCGCCGTCCATGGCCGTCCTGATTCCCGCCTGCTCAAATTCCGCCACCAATTTGGCCGCGCCTTCATTGTGCTGATCCGAAACCGCCGCGAACACGACCTGCACCGGCGCAATCCATACCGGAAATGCTCCGGCATGATGCTCAATCAAAATCGACAAAAAACGCTCAATCGAACCCATGATAGCGGCATGCACCATCACAATGCGTTCTTTGGCACCGGTTTCGTTGGTACAGGTCAGATCAAAGCGCTCCGGCTGATTGATATCCAGTTGAATCGTAGCTACCTGCCATTTACGACCAATCGAATCTTCAGCGATAAAATCAACTTTTGGCCCATAAAAAGCCGCTTCACCAACGGCTTCAAAAAAAGCTACCCCGCGACTAGTCGCTAATTCACGAATATGTTGTTCCGCCTCCTGCCACAGCGCCGGAGTTCCCAAATAATTTTCAAAGTGCGCCGGGTCATGCAGCGACAACCGCACTTTAAGTCCGCCAAAACCAACCGCTTTATAAAAAATATCAACCATGTCCCAAATTTTTAGGAACTCGTCTTTAATCTGTGACGTACGACAAAAGACGTGCGCATCGTCCTGAGTAAACGAACGCAGGCGCGACAAACCATACAATTCACCGGACTGTTCATCGCGGTAACACATGGTAGTTTCCGAGTAACGCTGGGGCAACTCTTTGTAACTCCAGGCTTTACGATTATAAATTTGCGTATGATGCGGACAATTCATCGGCTTCATGGCAAATTCGTGCCCCTCACGCGTATTAACATGAAACAAATCATTCTGAAACTTTTGCCAATGACCACTCGTTTCGTACAAATCTTTTTTGGTAATATGCGGGATAGTCACTTTTTCATAGCCCCGTTCTTTACGCAACTCCCACACAAAATTATCCAGCGTGTTGCGTAGCGCCGTGCCCTTCGGAGTCCACAGCGGCAACCCAGGACCAACCAAATCAGAAAAAGTAAACAAATCCAACTCTTTACCAAGCTTCCGATGATCACGTTTTTTCGCTTCTTCAATTTGTTTTAAATAAGCCTCCAATTCAGCTCTGGTCGCGAACAGCAAACCATAAATACGGGTTAACATCGGATTCTTTTCGTCCCCCCGCCAATAGGCGCCGGCTACTTTATGAAGCTTCAGGGCGTCCGATGGCAGCTGATTAGTGCTGTCCGCGTGGCCGCCTCGACAAAGATCAGTAAACGGCCCCGATTCGTAAAGGGTTAAATTTTTCCCTTCACTCGCAAACTCATTAATAAGCTCCAACTTAAATGGCTGATTTTTCTCAAATTCCTTAGCCTCTTCCACGGTCACTTCCTTACCAACAAAATGATGGTTACCCTTGATAATATGTTTCATCTTCTTCTCAATCGCCACTAACTCAGCGTCAGAAATACTGACTCCTTCGGGAAATTTAAAATCATAATAAAAACCATTTTCCACCGTCGGCCCAATACCCAACTTAGTTTCCGGATACAATTCCATTACCGCCGCCGCCAGCATATGCGCCGCGGAATGACGAAGGTTATCGAGTTGCGCTTGGTCCACCATATAGTGTAATGATTAGAAACTAGAAATTGGAAACTGGGGAGTAAACGCCGAACCTTACTCACTCAATCCCTAATTTCTAGTTTCCAATTTCTAATCATTCGTCAATCACTAGCTAATTTCTAGTTTCTGCCATATAATAAAAACCCCAATACCTCAAAAACACTGAGATATCGGGGTCCTAAATTTCTCTAAGACGGTTCCACCCGAACAATTAACTTTTCCTGAATTTGTATGCACTCCGAGAGTGGTACCATACCCCACTTTCCACCGAGGCAGAAATTAGGACTGGGCTGATTCTCGTACCAACGTGCATAATTACTTTTTACCTTAAACCTTCCCACTTGTCAAATATCACATGTCAAATATCAGCCAATCCACTCCTATTTCTATTTACTGTTGTCTATTTACTGCTTACTAATAGCTCAATTCACATTCTTCACAATCACCTTAATTTTTTCCGCCACGCTCGGCGCGGAGAACGCCCAACTTGGCGACAGCTGCACCTCTACCGCCGACACATGGTCAAGCCCCAAGAGATACCGTTGAATCGCTTCTTTCTTTTGACCGACAAAATGCCGCGGCAATAACTTATCGCCATTAGCGTCCAAGGTCACGACCACATCCTGAGTCACCTGCAAATCCGCTCGGCCACTACCCGGGTCAGGCCGCACGATATTGACCTGTGGTTCTTTATTGAGAGAGATCATTTTTTCCGAGCGCGCGTCAAATTCCTGGCTCAACCGATCAGCCACCAACCGATTCAACTCTGCCTGATCATACTTAATAACCAACAAAGTATTCTTTCCGCTCAAGGTAAACTGAGACAACTCCGTCCCCACCGGTTGATCAGCTTTTAGACTCGATTCGATCAAAGTCACCGCTTGGCCAGACGCATCTGCCTTGGCTTCCAGCGTCGCTTCATACGCCTCTACTACTTTTATTTTGTAATCAGCCGTAGCCCCCGTCACATCCGTCGCGCTCAAAACACCAACCTTCTTAGAGCCACCCGTCATCGCCGCCTTGCTTTCAGCATAGACCAATTGTTGCTTCTCTGGGTTAAGTTTGACGATGACAAAACTACTCGGCGCTATATCACCCGTGGCCCCCGCTTGATCGGCATATACCGGCGCCGTTATCTCCCCTTTGGCTGGCACGACTACTCCCTCCTTCAGACGGAATAGTACGCCGGCCGGCGTCAACAACTGGGTCTTTTGCACCAACGGCTGGGCAGCACTCCCTTTATTATACAAAATTACCGTTCCCTCGGCCGTGCCGCTCACTACTTTAGTGCCGGTTGGATAATAGGTATTACTCCAACTAAATACGGTCGTCGTTACCACTCCGCTTAGGGTTGTCTTTCCATCCCCTTGCGGCACTACTCCGAGCGACCAGCTAGCGTGTTTAGTATCTTGCTTCGACACCACCACAATCGTGGCTTTTTTAGACGTAACAAAAATCACTATGCCAAGCAATAATACGGTCACCGCCAAAAAAGACACGGCGATTATTTTATAAAACCTGACTGGCGGCTCCGGCGCGCGCTCAGTCGCCATACGACGAGTCATCATAGAGTAAAATTAGACTGGGAGAGTAAATTGAACATAATTTAGTATAGCATAAAATCTGCAAACACAGAATGGCAATGACGAAATCCGAATACTAAATGACGAATAAAATTCCAAATATCAAATGCCAAATTCCCATAAGTACCGAGTATAAATAGGGTTTAGCATTCGACATTCGGATTTCGTCATTCTCACCCTACTCTGTCACCCGGAATATCTCCTCCACCGTCGTCATCTGCTTCAACGCTTTGAGCAAGCCATCCTGCGCCATGGTCGTCATGCCGCTTTTCACCGCCAATTCTTGGATCGTATATTCCGAAATCGCGTTACTGAGAATTATTTGCTCCATCTCCTTGCTCATCACAAAAATTTCATAAATACCGACCCGACCCTTGTAGCCAAGTCCGCTGCACGTTTCACATCCTTTACCGTGATAAAAACGCAACTGATTAAAATCCACTTCTTTCTTATCCGCCTCCGGCAACGCCTCCAAGCTAGTCTTAACCCGCGCCATTATTTCCGGCGTGAGGGTCACCTCCTCTTTACACTTATCACAAATCCGCCGCACCAACCGCTGCCCGATCACCGAATTCAAGGACGGTGCTAATAAAAACGGTTTCACCCCCATCGACAAAAACCGCGGTATCGCCCCCGCCGCGCTATTGGTATGAATAGTCGATAACATCAAGTGCCCGGTAAGCGCCATCTGGATAGCCGTTTCCGCCGTTTCCAAATCACGGATTTCACCGACCATACAAATATCCGGATCCTGACGCAGAATACTCTTCAGCCCTTTGGCAAAAGTATAATCATGCGTATCATCCACCTGGCTTTGATTTATCCCTTCCATCTTTATTTCCACCGGATCTTCAAGCGTAATGATATTCACCCCCGGCTTATTCAAAGTCCGCAAAATTGCGTACAGCGTCGTAGTTTTACCCGACCCCGTCGGCCCGGTCGTAATAATCATACCATTCGGTCGAGTAATTTCGTGCTTCAGCCGTTCGTAACTGGCTCCGAGCAACCCCAGCTCATCAAACGTAACTCCCTTACTGCCACTATGCAAAATACGCATTACCACCGATTCGCCAAACGTAGTCGGCAAGGTAGAGACACGAACATCCAAATTACCATTCGACAACGCAATCGTGACGCGGCCGTCTTGTGGCCGATCCGTCACATTGATTTTCAGCGCCGCCAATAATTTAATACGTGAAATAAAGCGTTTCCACTGATCCTTCGGCAAGGTCGCCACATCATGCAATACTCCATCAATCCGATACCGCACCGCCACTCCTTTTTCTTCCGCTTCCACATGCATATCCGACGAATTCACCTTCAACGCCGACCCCACCATCAAATTCAAAATATCCGTAATCGAAACATTTTTAAATTGCGCCTCCAGACTCGCTAAATTATCTACCACGGCCGAAAATTTATTCAGCTCTTCGTCGGTAATAATAATATCCTTACTCACCGCCCGCACGATCGGCAACGTAGCATACAATTTCAACATGCGCTCAAAACTATATTCAGAGACCAAATACAACCCAGCCCGCGCGTGGAATCGCGTCGCCAAATCCGGCAACAACGCTTCGATTTCCGGAGTCTTCGCGAGTGCCGCCACGCGCAACTCATCGTTACTATACAAAAAACAGACCGCGGACAATTCGCGCGCCTGCTTTTCTGGAATCACCCGTAGCGCCTCCGCCGACACCGGAAACGCCTTGAGATCAATATAAGGCACCCCCTGCGCCTGCGCCATCCCGGCCACCACCGCTTCCCGCTCTTTGATCTTAATATCGCTCATCTTGGTGGAAAATTTTGTCGCCACACTATTCAAATCAACCACTGGTTTCAGTGGTTTTTTAGCTGCTGCCGCAGGGGCCGCGCCATCATCGGTTGGCTTTTTTAACAAATCCGCAATCGATGGAAGATCAGACATACTTTGCGAAACTAGAAATTAGCTAGTGATTGACGAATGATTAGAAATTGGAAACTAGAAATGACGTAATGATTGGTAAATGATTAGAAATTAGAAATTGGAAATTGGGGAATAAGTAACAAAACGTAATCGGTCAATCCCTAATTTCAAATTTCTAATTTCTAATCATAAATCACTTTTCCAATTTCTAGTTTCTAATCATTATCAATAATCACCAATTTCTAATTTCTAGTCATCGCTCACTTCCTTAGTTTCTTCTGACCACCCTTTCAATCCAATACCAAAGTCTACTTTTTAGTCCTTGGTGGTGCATCCGCATAAACAAAAACATCCACGCGCTGGTCGTGAAAGCATTAAACAACGCTCCACAAAATACCACCAGCAATAAAAACAAGAAAAAAGCTATCACGAATCCTACCGACAACAGCGCCAGATGTCCGGTCAACCCCGCCGTCACCCACAGGAAAAAAGACGGCACCACCACCACAAACGACCCCAGCACCACCGCCCCGATCAAAAATGCGTTACACAATAGGAGTAACACACTCAACTCAAACGACACCAGCAGGTGCTGATCGAGCAGCTGTACCCCTTGCCACAGCGAGGCAAACCAAGGCTGTTCATATTCCACCATATACCCGGCCGCGTAAACAGTGACCGTCGATACCGCCAACGCCAGCAAAGTCGCGAGTCCAAGCGCCATCACCACCGCCGCGAATCCCACCAAGCTATCGGCATTTATCGCTTGCGTCACCGCTATCACCGTCACCAAAATTCCAGCTAAAAATATTTTTTGCACCAGATTAAGCGCGAACAGCCGCCACCCATGCCGCACACCCTTGCGCCAGGCCTTACGTAAATTAGGTCGAGTTTCATTTTTAAAATAATCCGCCGCCGCCACAATCAACGCTCCTTGGCTCAGCACAGCCGCGACCACTACCAACACGACTACCGCCAGCAAAATCACGAACACCCAACTAAACAACCACGCGTCCGCTGGCGTACCAATCTGTATCACCGGCCACGAGGCTGGCCAATTCCACCACGGACCCTCACTAGGGTCGGTAGTACTGCCGAGCGCCAACAATTGCCCAATAAAATTATTCAACCCAAACTGCCCCAGCACGATGGACAACAACCCAAACACCCACAATACTTTATTGTGCCACACCAAGTGCCACGCCTTGGTCAGGGCTTCACTATAGCGAGGTTCACGCATAGAAATAAGGTTAGAAAAGTAATTAAGTTTAGTATAGCACAAAAAAACCAATCATACACGATGGACGACAGACGACGGTAGGGGCGTATTGCGATACGCCCCTATACAACGTTATCCACACAATTTTTCAACCTAGATGTAGTTACCAAGCCCCCCTGTCACCATCTACCGTTAACCGGTTTGTCACCCTGACAGCTGGAGCAAGTGAATTAAAAATAATTATCTCCGTGAACTATTTGTTTTTCTCTTTAGTTTTGATTCTTTTGAACTCCTGTAT
>CAZXIF010000122.1:0-3495 GCA_964640395.1 uncultured Gammaproteobacteria bacterium
TAATTTTAACCGGACTATTTTTGTCATAAAAAAATTTAATTAAAAAACTCCCCATGGCAGGAGAGTATAATTTATTCACCCCTCCCTTGCGGCTCAATTATCCCATTCTCTTTAAAAAAGTGTCAAACAGTGAGCTGTGGATTAACACAATCTGTAAAAATCGATTTAAAATATTTTCCTAATCAGTTGGTCAAATTTTGTGACATACTGACTTTCTTGCTCTATTCAACTATTCACAATCTGTGATCGGTTCACTCCCCTACTTTATCAAAGTCTTTTTTAATCTCTTATTCGGCAAATAATTATCTTTAGACACCACCGACCTTCCCAATTCTTTTTCTAATTCTTTTCTAGCATTACCCGCCACTCTCCCACCCCATAGAAAAAATCAACTCAAAATCACCCATATGATCCCGCAAATTTTCTCTTTTGAGACCTTTTAATTTTTTGTATTCACTCGGCGTAACGCCAAAAGTAGCTTTGGAAATTTCCGCATATTCGTCTAATATTTGTTAAATATTTGTAACGTCGCCAACCCATCCCAGTGGGGATCTTACTTTATCATCACCGCCCCCTGCGGTCCGCCCACTGGTGTCGGCATCGCTGGCCTAATCTGTATCGATTCCGCCGCCACACTCCCATCCGCATTCACCTTGCCCGTACTCATCACCGTCTGCCCCACGGCCAAATCAGCCGACGTACCCGCGGTCGACTTCATCACCACCGTCGAACCAGACAAGAAAATAAGCTTCGATCCCCCATCACGCATCTTCACGGTGATACTGGTATCATCTTTAGAAATAATGTCACCTGTCGCAAATCCGCCTGCGCGTCTCGCACATCTAAACTCCGTTTACTTCAAAACCTCGGCCGCCAACGCCCCGATGCCAATTCCCTTCTCCGAAGAAAACGGAATCAGCTTATGCGCCCCCACCTGGGTCTGAATTTTGGCCAGCTGTCCGGCATAACCCGCCTTAGACAACTTGTCCACCTTATTCGCCACCACTAACACTTCCTTACCATAGGCTTCCAGCTGTTGCAGCATCGCCAGATCATTATCCGTCGGCCCCACCTTCGCGTCGATAATCAGCACGACCAATTTCTGTTGGTACCCAGCCGCAAACAAATACCTATCGATCAATTGATATATCTTTTGCCGCTCAGCCGCGGGGGCTTTGGCGTACCCATACCCGGGCAAATCCACTAGGTAGAAAGCTTTGTTAATCAGAAAAAAGTTCACCTGCTGCGTGCGTCCGGGAAATGAACTCGTCCGCGCCAACCTCGGCTGCTTCGTGAGCGCGTTAATCAAGCTGGATTTACCCGCGTTGCTACGCCCAACAAAAGCTATCTGTGGTAGCTCGTCTTCGAACAACTGTTCCGCCTCCACCACACCCTTCACAAACTGAGCCGAGCTTATCTGCATACAGAAAAATTATATCAACAATATCGAACTGGCTTCTCTTCTCTTGTCAAACAGGAGAGGCTAGGGAGAGGTCTCGCTCACTAAATTACTCCTATTTCTTCTTATCCTTCTTAGATTTCTTTGGCTTCTTCTTGTCTCTATTTTGACTGTTGTTGCCTTTGGCCATATGGGTGATGGTTAAGTAAATTAAAATCTAACTTCTTGATTATAGTATAGCACAAAAAACTATTTACACCTCACTTCTTCCCCCTTAACTTCTTAACCGCTTTTTTAACCTCCTTAATATGTTTCTCCACCGGCAAATGCTCCGGCATCGTACCGCCGATAGAACGAATCGTATCACGCACAGACGTTTGTCTGCTGCTTCCAATTGCTTGCAATTTCTTGATATCTTGTCTGCACCGCAAAATAGGTTTGGGCCAGAGCTATGGCTTGTTTACGGGGATCACCATTCTGAGCAACCAAATAACATGCATAACGTGACAGCCAAAAATCTCTAATTTCCCGTTTCGCTTCTTTTGCCGTATCCTTGGCCAAAATTATCATTTTGCCGACGCCAGGAAAATGATCCTCTACGTCCTGCCCACTCAAAATACACGCGGCCTTAGCTTTATCAATTACCTTTTCAAAATTCTCCCATTTATTGTACTCCAACAACGGCATTAATTCACGCGCTTCCCAATATTCCACGCCTTCCGGCGTAACTTTTTTTACACGTTCAAAATCTTTAGCTGGCCCCTGGAGACTTAATTCTGTAATCATAAATTTGATCTATTTTTCCTAACCCACCACCGCTTCACCACCCCCACCGACAACGTCGATAACAAAAATCCCATCGTCGGCACAATCGCGCTGATAAACGGCTTAGGCAAACCCGCCGCGCCGAAAAAAATTACAATCACTGCGTACGTCAAAATAGCGATCATTAGTTTGCGGGTCACACTCGTCTCCCACGCCTTATCCGCTTCCACGCGGACATTGCGCGCTTTGATCTGTTCGATGTCTTTTTGTAATAGTTCTAATTCCGGCATACCTATTTTTGAGAAAGATAACAGACCTACGATAGCGGAAACAGTTCGGTTATACAAACCTAAACAAGACAGCCTACCAATCTTTTTATCAAAAATTTCATAATTTTTGTTATCATTGAATTATGCTGGTCGAGAAAAGGAAAAATGTGCTATAAATGTGCTATACTAATGTGCTATACTTTAGAGGATTTCACGACATGCGGTGGATTTTTGAAAATATTCGAACGGATTTACTGGGCGGTGCTTGTCTCGGGGCAAAAAGGATGGGCTGAAGGGGAGGGAATCTTTGCCCGGGGCCGTGGTGAGTGTTTGACGATGGCAAGTTTTTATCAACATGAAGATTTTAGACAAGCTCTGTAACTTTCATCCCAGATATAGAAACATCACACCCTAATTGCGTCAATGCTTTTAACATAAGCATCCGGTGCCTTCCATCTGAATCAACGAAAAATTTTCTTTGATGTCTCGCTAGTTCAATACCATCCAAGATCGCGCTTCTTTCATCCTGTTCCATAGCCAAAATCTTTTGACCATGTTCCAAAAATACTTCTATAGATTGCGGTTTGGCGTGCTTGTCTGGCTGTCCAACACCTTCAACTAAACCACCCCATCCGTTCCTGCTTTCAGTACCTACAATTTCATTCGCCAATATGTATATGGGTGTTGGAAATTCTCTCTGACCTGAATAAGTCAGTCCGGCTGCGCGGAGATCATCAATACTATCTCCAGGTTTATAACTACCAATTATTGATTGCAACGCAATTCTCAAATCTTCTTCCTTAAGGACAAAACCATCTGGGATAATTATAACGAGCTCCTTTTTAAATTTCTTTCTTTCTGGACTTGATTCTTCTGGATCAGACTCCATTCGATAATCAGCAGGATGATGACCGCTTAAACCAAATCTAAATTCTGCCATAAAATTCTGCTGTTAATTTTTTAGGGGTGGTGCACGACCAACAGTGCCGGTTTGAAGCTAAAAACGGGTGGCGGGCCCTCCTTAAAAACCCGTCGTGTCCCGATTGGCGGAGAGGGAGGGAT
>CAZXIF010000123.1:0-6822 GCA_964640395.1 uncultured Gammaproteobacteria bacterium
TAAGGGGAGGCGAGGAGGGGTTGTGAAGTTAAAAAGCAGAACCAATATAACAATACCGACAACTTAGTCACAAGGCTGATTACTTCTTCGCCAAGGCTACTTTAAAAAAATCAACAAACGGAATCGCGGTTGGATCAATACCTTCTAAAACCGCGGCATAATAACTGGCGTAACTCGTAAACAACAGTACCTCCGCCACCTGTCCCAAAAGACTTTTTTCCTGGCAACGATAGACAAGATGATTAATATTATTTTTTTGCAGAATTGATTTAGTTATATCATAGCGTGTCTGTACCCGCTCATCGTACAAAGCCGACTCAATCAGGATAAAAAGCAAATTCTCCGTATTAGTTTTGGGCTGTTTCATCCCTTCCAACAAATGATGGTTTAATTCTGGAATTAAAAAGTATCCAGCAAACCGTTTGCCATTTTCATTCATTTGATTCGCGCCAATATGGGCGTTTCCCGCTAAATGTTCTGAAGCCATATACCAGACACTACAATTGGTCGTTTTAAGAGCCGCTTGCTTCGCGACATTTTCGCCTCGGACAATCGTCGCTCCAAACTGCGCTTGATACCGAACAATTGTCGTAATCAATATATTAATCTCTTTAGCGCCAAAAGTAATCAGTCGAGCCGCGGCGAGAATCGCCAACTTACCTGCAATCATATAGCCGAGTCCCATGCGCGGCGATCCACACGGATTATTTTCCGTGGTAAAGATAAGCGCTGGGATCTTATAACGCTTCGCTTGCGCGGCCAGACTACCCCCCGATGTAATAACCACTACCTTAGCTTTTTTATTCAAGGCTTCTTTGAGCGCAGCCAGCGGCTCTTCCGTAGTGCCCGAATAACTCGAGGCAATCACCAATGTCTTCTGGTTCACAAAGGCCGGAACATGGTACCCGTTTACAATATCTACCGGCAATTTAAGTACGGAAAAAAATAATGTTTTGATCACGTGCGCCCCCAAGGTAGACCCACCCATACCAAGGATTACCAAACGATCAACCTTGCGATAGCTAGCCGGAAGCTTTAACTTGAGAGCGAGCTTCGCCACTTGCTTCACCTGTTCACCCAATAATTCCAAACTCCCAAGCATGTTTTGTGAATCTAACTTTTTAATATCTGGTATTGAATCAAGGATATTTTTCATAAAGTAAAGACAATAGTAAATAGACAACAGACAATAGGTTAAACTATTTACTGTTGTCTGTTGTCTGTTGTCTGGCAACCCAGGTGGCGTACTTCTTCATCGTATCTACCAACGCCTCCTGTATCGGTCGCATACTAATCCCCTCTTTGGCCAAATTAACCGACTGTAAAATAGTATTAGAACGAATTTTCTTGGCTAATCCCTGTTGCACCAGCTCATCAGCCGTGATCCACTCGTTGCGGTGACTAGGGTCAACGTACTTTTCGTAAAGACCTATAATTTCTCGGTGCGTGATCGCTCCCGGGTTCGTAACATGAAAAATACCTTCCGCTTGCTTCGTAAGCAACGCATGAAACACCGACATCATATCTTCTATCACGGTCACGCTATTGACGACATCTATGACCCGACTATACGAAACCAATTTATCAATCAAGTTGCCCGCGAATGGAATCGAATCAAGCGGCATGCGAATACGCGCAATGCCGACGTTAGGGAGCGTCGCTAGAGTTAAGTCTGCGGCATATTTACTCCGAGTATACACCGCCGCTGGATTCGCTGGTTCCGTTTCTTTCCATCCCAGAGGATCAGGAGAATAACCATAATAAATGCAACCCGTTCCGATATGCAATAAATAAACCTGTTTTTTCTGGCAGGCTTCAGCGATGAGTAGCGGCAAAATGGTATTACCTTGAATTGTTTCCAGCTGATGCGTTTCGCACCAATCAACATTAGGCTTACCAACCACTCCGGCGGCATTTAGAACCGCGTCCGGCTGATATTTTTCTAATAAAGCCACCACTTCCCCTACCGAATTAATTCGCTCAGGAGCGAGAACTGCTTCCTTCCAGCTTTCAGCGCAGCGCCTACCAATAAAACCATGGCCGATAATAAGTATTTTCATATAGTGAAGTAAATAGACAACAGTAAATAGTAAATAGAGATCAAACTAATTCTGTTGTCTATTTACTGTTTACTGCTTACCTTGCTAAACTTTTCCACCAGACTTCATTTTCCACATACCACGCAATTGTTTTCTGCAGCGTTTCTTCCAGTCCATACCGTGGCGCCCAACCCAACTCCCGTTTTATCTTGCTATTATCAAGCGCATACTTCTGGTCATGACCCGGCCGATCGCCCACAAGTTCAATGTGATCTTCCGACAAATTCATTAACTTTAGTAATTTTTTAATCACTTCCAAATTACTCAGCTCTTCATTATCAGGCGACACAAAATACGTCTCGCCAATCACGCCTTTCTGTATCACCGCTTCAATCGCGCGGCAATGGTCCTCCACATACAACCACTCTCTTACCTGATTTCCAGGCTTGTATAACGGCACCTTTTTTCCGCTAAGCAAATTCGTAATCGCGAGCGGAATCAATTTTTCCGGATACATGAACGGCCCGATATTATTAGCACAATTCGTGATAGTCACCGGTAAACCATACGTATAGTAATACGCCCGTACCAAATGGTCAGCCGCCGCCTTACTGGCCGAATACGGACTGCGCGGATTATACGAGGTTGTTTCTGTCCATTTTTCCTTCGAATCCAGGGGTAACTGCCCCAATACTTCATCGGTCGAAACATGATGAAAGCGTTTCATACCATGCTGGCGAGCACTTTGTAACAGTGTATACGTCCCCACGATATTTGTCTGAATAAAAGCCTGCGGATCCGCAATCGATCGATCCACATGGCTTTCCGCGGCAAAATGTACAATCAGATCAACCTCCGGCACGATGGCATTCACCGCCCGGGCATCCGCAATATCCCCCTCGATAAATCGAATCCGATTTTCGATCGTCGCCAAATTCTCCCGGTTCCCGGCGTAGGTTAATTTATCAAAAACAACCACTTCATCTTCAGGATGAGCGACTACCCAATAGTGCGCAAAATTTGCTCCGATAAAACCGGCTCCTCCAGTTACCAATAATTTCATATCAGATGATTAGAAACTAGAAATTAGAAACTGAGGGAGCAATTGATTGATATCAGTCGCTCAATCCCTAATTTCTAATTTCTAATTTCTAGTTTCCAACGACACTCCGACTATTCTTACTAACATTCACCACTATTCCAAACGCCGTTAAAATCGCCAACAACGCCGACCCTCCATGACTAACCAAGGGCAACGGCACACCAGTCAACGGCAACGCCCCTACCATCGCGCCAATATTCAAAAAAGATTGCCAAACAAACCACACCATCACTCCGCTCACCAATAATTTTCCGGTTTCATCCGGCGCCACCGCCGCAATCTTAAGCCCGCGCCAGCCAATCATCAAAATCAAAATAATCATCCCGGCCGCGATGATAAAGCCCGTTTCTTCGGCAATGACAGCGAACACTGAATCGGCATTCACTTCCGGCAAATATTGAAATTTCTGCCTGGAATGACCGAGACCCAAGCCCCACCACCCGCCTGATCCTACCGCCAAAAACGCCTGGTTGACCTGATACCCCACGCCTTGCGGATCCAATTCCGGATACAAAAAAGTAGTCAACCGTTGCACCCGGTACGGCGCTATCACCACCAACCCGATAAAACCAAAGAGCGCGACCCCCCCTAAAATAGCCAAATAACGCGCCGGAATCTTGGCCACAAACAACATGACTAAAATAATCATCGTCACAATCGACAATGTGCCCACGTCACCAATCAATACCAGGGCCGGCAACAAAATAAGCAGGATCGGCCACAGCGTAGCGGACCAATCAGTCGAAGGCTGATCACGCGACCCCAGCAAATAACTAAGTAGAATAATAATAGCTAGCTTGGCAAATTCAGATGGCTGAATACTAACACCGCCAATACTAAGCCAATTCCTAGCGCCATTGATCACGATCCCGACCCCAGGCACAAAACGTAACATCAAAAACCCTAAACAAAATCCATACACTGGCCAGCTCCAGCGCAACAATCGACGATAGTCAATTTTAGTTGCCAATAAACCAACCACTATGCCCGGTAGCAGCCCGAATAATACCTGCCGTTTTATAAAGTAGTAACTGTCATGAAATCGCGCGTACCCGAGCGGCGCGCTGGCCGAAGTCAGCGCTACCAAACCAAACAATAACAAAACCCCGAGCAACAAAAGAAATCGGTAATCCGCTTTGCCAGCCGCCACTATTCTTGCCACTCTACTCATAAATAAAATATAACACTGGGCACTTGGCTTCCCTCCCCTTACGAGGGGAGGCTAGGAGGGGTTGTGAAGCCAACCGAAGTAACAAAGTTAATTTTTTGAATCGAATTAATAAACCAACCCAAACACTTACTTGTTCAAACTCACTATAAACACTTCCGCCACCACCAACAAAATCTGCAAAATAACCGTCGCCACACCCAAAAGGCGAGCCACAAAACGGCCCTGATTGAAAGTAAAAAACCCTACGACATAGTTAACCACTATCATGAGCGCCCCACCCGCCGGCAAAGCATACACCTGCCAAGCCGGACCTATTAGATCAATCCCTACCGAAACAGTATAATGCAAAAATACCGACTCACTATTGGGCGGAATAAAAATAAGTAAGTACGTCCACAAAAACAACTGAATAAGCAAAGACACGAGTGAAGTCACCAACAGCCAACGATCACGGAGATACAGTTTTATAGCAAACCACATAGACTAGACATGCGATGATACACGATACACATATCACGATACAATAAATATGATACAACGCGTTACTATGTATCGTATTCCATGTATCGTGTATCGTTAATAAAGTAATAAAATAGACCTATCATTGGCTTATATTAGCAAACTAAACACATCTTGACAATATACCGCGATTTCGCTATACTCTGCTTGTAAAACTTAAAAGTAGCGCTTACTCAATTTTGACTTTTGCAATTTGATTTTTGATTTTTCAACCCTATGTCCCATAAAAAAGCTGGTGGATCAACACAACTAGGCCGTGATTCACAGGCCAAACGCCTCGGCGTCAAAATCCATGACGGCCAAGCCATCAAAACCGGCATGATTATCGTCCGCCAGCGCGGCACCCGTATTCACCCGGGTAAAAATGTTGCTAAAGGCAAGGATGACACGCTGTTTGCCACCGCTCCAGGCAAAGTCAAATTCACGAAGCGCAAACGTATCCGTTTCGATGGCGCTTTGAAAATGACCAAATACGCCGCTGTCATCACCGCCTAACAACTTATCAATTGAAACAAAAATCACCTTTAATAGGTGATTTTTGTTTGTAAAAGTGTCATTCCCGCGCAGCAGCGGGAATCCATCACCCACCTCACCTCACTTCATACCCCTTCTTCATCTGCGCAATTCCATCCTGCAAAGAAATAGTCGGCTCCCACCCCAGCAATCGTTTAGCTTTACTATTATCAGCATGCGTCAATCTCACTTCCCCCGCCAATTCTGGAACAAATACAACTTCCCCGCCGATCAACTCGGCCACTTTATTCACCGAATGTGGTTCTCCATAACCCAAATTAATCACCTCGCCGTGCCCAACCGTATCTTTGGTCATGGCCAAAAATAATCCCCGCACGACATCGCTAACATGCGTATAATCGCGCGACATACTCCCGTCCCCACGCACCGTCAGCGGCTGGCCATCTTTTTTTAATTTTAAAAATCGTCCGATCACGAGCGCATACGCCCCTTCCGGATCAAAATAGGGACCATACACATTAAAAAAACAGGTCGCTACCGTTTGCACTCCGTATAACTGAGAAAACAAACGACAATACTGCTCTCCAATCAACTTGTGTAGCGCGTATGGACTGAGCGGAATTTTTGGTACTCCATCTTCTTTTACCGGATATGTTTCTTGATTGCCATAGGCCGCTGAAGAGGTCGAAAATACGACTCGTTTGACCCCACTATCCCGCGCCGCGAGCAGCACGTTAAACGTACCATTAACATTCACATCATGAGTTTCTTCTGGGTGTTCCACGGAAAAAAGCACCCGCGGCAAGGCGGCGAGGTGAAAAATACCGTCGACTCCCTGACAAGCTTTCTTGAGTTTATCCAGATTGCGAATATCGCCTTCGATATACTCAGCCCCCGCTTGAAATCGTTCCGGCATTTTTCCAGCCGCGTAATTATCAAAAGAAATTGCCGTGTGCCCATCGGACAACAATTGCTTAATCAAATTGGTACCGATAAAGCCGGCGCCACCGGTGATGAGGTATTTGGACATAGTGAAAGAATTTAGAATCTGGAATTTGGAAACTAGAATTGTTTTGTCTTGGCGATAAACGCATTGAGTAATTTATGGACGCATACGGTCTGTTCAGCGACAGTATTAAAAAATTCTGTTTCTAAATAACCAACATCTCGGGCAATTAATAATTGATTTTGCAATTCAGTCAAAGAACCATGTGCGATGGAATAAAATTGTGCTTTTTCTTTATAGGAATACCGAGCAAATCCTTCAGCGATATTTGAGGTAATAGACACCGCGGCACGACGCATTTGCGAAATCAGTCCAAACAATTCATCTTTCGGAAATGTCTTGGTTAAGCGATACACCAACAACACTAACTGATGGGCCTCCTGCCAAACCTTCAAATCGGTAAACTTCTTAATTTTCCCCTCCATACATTCCAAATTCTAAATTCTAGATTCTAAATTCTTCACTTCGCCCTTCATAAACGGCGACCCGACTGCAATGACATCATATCCGC
>CAZXIF010000124.1:0-6113 GCA_964640395.1 uncultured Gammaproteobacteria bacterium
AACACGGTACATTTTTTTCCAATCGTTACATTTGGGTCAGGTACTGCCAAGACATGATTCGGCACAATATGTTTCGTCTGCTCAAACCACCAGGCGCTCGTTTGATTAAGTACCTGCCCCTTGAAGGGGATAGCGGCCAGCACGCGGTCAAACGCGCTTTGACGATCGGTGGTAATAAGGACAAGTGTATCCGGAAGTTCATAGGAATCACGGACTTTTCCAACTCTTTTTTTACCAAACGGAAAATCAGTTTTCGTTACACAGCGACTAAGTGAATTTTTTATTGTGGTAGTATAATCCATAATAATTGCTTTAGTAAGAAATGTAATGATAGTATCTATAGAGATTTATTTTTTATTTTTTTGCATATGAGTGATGCTAGAGAAACAATCCCATTGCGAGCGCCTAGATTGCCAACTGAAATGAGAGATCACGCCGCCAGTAAACAGGTTCTTGATTCTGACACTGCGCGTGAATTTATGATGAATAATAAGCGGCTACAAATTACTCTTGCCGATGGACAAACCGTAGTAGGTGTTATCGCAAGCATAAATTCTATAAATGAAAATGACGTGGGCGAGATTCTCTCTATTAATGACAAGGGAAAAAGAAGAGAAATTAACTTATCGGATGTTGCTGCATTTAAAGAAATTGACTAGGACACCTTACCGTCTTCGCATATAAAACACTCCTGACTAAACTGGTTAAACAAAACATTCGTGGCCAAAATCTCCCCCCGTAAGTCTGGTATCGTACCATGGCGCGGGGTAATCTTCCAGATAGAGCCTTTTTTGATAGCAGTGACATTTTTCAGGGCAAAACGTTGCTCAAGGAACTCTTTTTTTTGCTGGCCCGTTAGATCTTCTCGGTAGCGAACGAGCAAACAGACGGTTAAACCAGTATTCGTTTGATCAAAATCAACCAATCGTTCTTTATTGCTATTAAAAAGTTCTCCCGAAGCCAGCAGTGTGGCGCGCGTTACCGATTGATCAGTGGTAGGTTCAGTCTTAATTTCCCAGTGCGTAAGGCGCTCCACGGTTACCGGTAAACCCAGTTGTTGCAAGGTCGTCTCCACTGTTTTTGCTTCGTTATCAGTAATAATAAGTTCGGTAGTAATCGTAAACGTATTATCGGGTAGATGATAATCAGTGATAATCAGAGGGGGAGGAATGTATAGCAGCCCCCCCTCCTTTCTAAGGAGGGGTTGGGGGTGGTTTGCCGTCGATTTAGGCGCCGAGGTCGTCACGGACGGCACACCCCTCCTAACCTCCCCTCCCCAGTCATTCGACGGGGCACGGCGGTAAGGGGAGGGAGCGACCCCGCTATTTTTTTGATTTTCAATATAATCCCGCATTGATTCAAAAATCTCTCGTCCCATATCAGGGCGTCGCTCCGGATGCGGCATCATGGCCAAGACGTTGCCCTCGGGGTTACTTACCGCCGCCAGATTAAACATTGCCCCGTTTGGATTCGTCGGAAAATGTTCGCTCATGCCACCATCCGGTGCGCAGTAACGGAAAGTCGTTTGCTGATTCTGTTTCAGTTCTTCCAGCAAGTCGCTGGGAATAATAAACCGCCCTTCGCCATGGGCAATTGGCACTTCTAAAATTTCATTTTCTTTTAAACAGTTCGTGAAAGCGGTACGCGCTGTCGGCGCTGATAACTTCATGTGCACCCAGGCATTATAATATCCCGTGCCCAGCACCTGTGCATTTTGCATTCGTTTATTTTCGGCCAGCGCCATACCGACCGCATAATTTTTCAGCCCCGGCACGAGCCCCGTTTCCACTAAAATCTGCGCCCCATTGCACACCCCCAAAATCGGTTTCCCTTTGGCCGCCTCCGCCCGCAAATAGGGGATCAGCGGGTCAAGCGCCGCGATGATACCCGAGCGCGATCGATCTTCATACGAAAACCCGCCGACGATAAAATAGCCGTCAAGGTTCTTTAAATCTTGCGGATTTCGATTCCATAAAAATTCTTCCGCTTCCATGCCGACATTACGCACCGCCCGAAGAGATTCGGTTTCGCAGTTACTGCCGGGGAATTGGATAATGGCAATTTTAATCATAATGCAACTGACCAACTGTTTTTACCATTCCGTTACCACTAATAATTTTTCCGATTGTATAACAATTAACGCCTTTTTCTTTTATAAATTTCATCACTTCATTGGCATTCTCAGAGCGTGTCGTTATAGCCATGCCGATACTCATGTTAAATGTGCGGAGCATCTCAGTGTCTTCCAAACCAGTTATTTTTTTGAGGTATTTGAAAATTGGCAAAATTTGGTATGTAGCGAGATCGACCTCTGCATTCATAGTGCTTGGCAAAATCCGATTCAAATTTTCTTTAATACCGCCACCTGTGATATGCGCCATGCCGGTAATTATTTTTTTTGGGAAGAGTTCTTTGACGATGTTGTAGTATGCACGATGTGGTTCGAGGACCGTATCAATGAATGTTTTGTCCCCAATTTTATCGTTTACCATGTCGGGATTGTCTTGAATGAGCTTTCTAATCAGTGTATAGCCGTTGGTATGGAGGCCACTTGATTCAAGAGCCAAAATCGTATCGCCAAGTTCAATCTTGCTGCCGTCGATAACGCTGTCTTTTTCAACAATGCCAACGATACTTGAGGTCAAAATATAAGTGCCTTCTGCGATAACGCCAGGCTGTTCGGATGTTTCACCGCCCGTGAGGCTACAGCCTTGTGCTTGGCAAGCCGCCGACATCGCTTTCACCATGCGCAAAACATCCTCTTTCTTCAGCTTGCCGCAAATTATCGCGTCCTGCACCGTTAGCGGTTTAGCGCCCAGCACGATACAATCATTCACCAAATGATTTATCATGTCAAAACAAACACTCTCGATTTTGTCGTATTGTATAGCCAGCAATTGTTTACTGCCTGGCTCTTCGGTTTTGAGTACCAAAAGCGGATGTTTGTATTCTGGAAAATTAATATCATAAAGCGAAGCGAAAGCTCCAAGTTTATTGAGGACACGGGTATCTGGAGTTCTAAGATCTTCCATCATTTGTTTTTTAGTTTCGTTGGCGGTGTCTATATCGACACCGGCAGTCTTGTAGGTAATGGTCATAAGGCTATTGACATTTTTTTTTAACTGGTATACTAATCGTAGAATTACGAGGAAACTGCACCTCTTAAAGCTAAGTCTTTAAGCGGTGCTTTTTTATTATTTTTTTCGTAATAATCAATCATCGTCTGCAGCACTAAATCAGTATCGACATTTCCTTTATGAGACCCATCCTTATTTTGTAAGACTGGTTTGAATTTTAAAATATACCCATATTTCTGCAAGGAAGAATACAAATTTTGATTTTCAAAAATATACCCAATAAACAAATAAGCGGTGGCCACGTGATATTTTTCCCGCAAATAGATACGAAATTTTTTGTAATCAAGTTTCCAGCCCAGTTCTTTGATACCTAAATTCAGATTTTGGCTGTCAATATAGGCAATATTGTTGTCTTTTTGAATGCTCATAATTTATTTCTCAGTCCATTAGCCCAGTCTTTTTTACCTTTTAATAAATCAATTTTAATAACTTCATTTATCACTAATTTTTTTTCAAGAGTCGTGTTTCCAATCATAATCAAATCAACAGAATAATTTTTACAAATACTTTTTACCGATTCAACATGGTTTTGTTCAATTTCAATTACCCATCCACCTGTCTCACCAAATAACTTTTTATCCGTCCGCAAATCACCGGCGATATTCACTTCGCACCCGATCTCATTTTTAAAGCTCATCTCCGCCAGCGTGGTCGCGATGCCGCCATCGGAAATGTCGTGCGCTGATAAAATAAGGCCGGTTTGGATACATTCGGTAAGGGCGCGGAGTTGGCGTTCGACTTCGGCCAAGTTAGGTTTGGGTATGTTTGCTCCAAGTGTCCGGCTCCCACCCCACCTAACCTCCCCTCGGGCAGGGGAGGGAACGACGCCATCACCCTCAAATAAACTATAGTAGACACTTCCACCGCATTCGTCTTTACGTTCGCCAATCATAAATAAAAGCGAATCTGCTTCCTTAAAATGCATCGTGATAGCGCGTGAAACATCGGGCATGCTGCCTAGACAGGCGATAATCGGGCTGGGCGCCACCGGTTTATACAAAGAAACATTTCCCGAAATAATCGGAATAGGGAAGTCGGGGAAGTGTTCAAGATGAATACCTTTTTGGGCATCGGCCACACCGCGCACCCCTTCCACAAAATCGCCCATGTCTTCCGGTTTTTCCGGATTGCCAAAATTAAGGCAATCAGTGAGCGCCGCCGGATACGCTCCGACTGCTGCCACATTACGCATGGATTCCACCACCGCATTCACCCCGCCCCAATACGGATCAATCAGACAGTAACGTGGATTCTGATCGACCGATAAAGCAATGCCAACTTGTCGAATTTCGCTCGGATATGATTCATCTTTGAATGGTTGCAGCACTCCCGCATCTGCTTCACCGGGCTCAATCACCGTAATTCCTTGGACATTTTTGTCATAGTGTTCATAAATTGGTTCGCGCGAAGCCACGTTTTCGTGAGTTAGGATTTTAAGGAAGATAACGTTATATGAATTAGGCTCTGGAATATCGGGCTCACTCAACTGTCTCTCCCGTTTGATCTGCGGCCGATCATATAACAAACCACGCGTCACCTCCTTGGCCGGCGCATCGACCATTTTCTCCCCCTTAAATGTCACCACATACTGCCCATCATTTCGAATCCTACCGACCACTTTCGCCTGTGCCCCCTCGGCAATAGCCGGTAAATCAAACGTCTTATTATAATGTTCCAAAATCAGCGACGTCACCTCACTCGACGCCACCCACATAAATCGTTCCTGCGTTTCCGCGCATAGCATTACTGCGGGACTCAGATCAGACATGCTAGTTGGGACCAAGTCCAAATTCACCTCCGCCCCATACCCTCCAGCCTCAGCCAATTCCACCGACACACAGGCAATCCCGCCCGCCCCCAAATCTTTGAATCCCACGCGATCTATCAATTTTTTATCCTTCAAAATCTTGAAAAGTTCATAACTCGCTTTCAGCAAATGCCGTTTCAAAAAAGCATTAGGCTGCTGCACCGCCCCACTATTCGCTTCTTTTTTAGTTTCATCAACCTCGAATGATGAAAAACTGGCGCCGCCAAAACCACTATTGTCAGTTGGTTTTCCGACCAAGATTAAATTATACCCAGCTGCATTTTGCGGTGCGCGTGAATGAATAATCTCATCATCACGCAATACGCCAAGCGTTACCACATTCACCAAACAATTCGGATCATAACTGGTATCAAAATAAACATCCCCGGCAATAATCGGTACGCCAATCGGGTTACCATAGCCCGCAATCCCCGCGACCACGCCGTCAGCCAGCCACTTGGTTTTATTTTTCGTAATGTCGCCAAATCGTAGCGGATCCGCGCTCGCGATCACCTTGGCCCCCATGCACGCGACATCCCGCACATTGCCGCCGACTCCGGTCGCCGCGCCTTCGTATGGTACGATCTGCGACGGACTATTATGTGACTCATGACTCATTACGATACCATAGCTATGTCCCTCAGCGTCGCGGGCCACCTCTACAATTCCAGCGTCTTCTCCTGGCCCGAGCATGACATTCGGGCCGCTCGTCGTAAATTGTTTTAGATGTGGCCGACTGCTTTTATACGAGCTATGCTCCGATCCTTGGATCGACCATAAAATACATTCCGTCAAGGTCGGCGGCCGTTTCAGAATCTCAGTTTGGATTTTTAAAATCTCGTCCACGGTCAAGCCGAGACGGTGTTGTTTGAGCAGGGATTCAATCTCACTTTGGTTCAATTGAGAAAAATCAATTGTTTGCATAAACCCTCAGATTAGAGTTCTATGATCTTTTTTTTCGCTGCCAAATAGTCACGGCGGCTATGGGGGTAACTAGACATAGAAATTTCAATATCAAATTGAGGAGAAAGTTTCCTGGCTGCTTTATCTACACAACCGCCAGTAGCGCCTTTTTCTGGATCAGCCTTCAATAAAATACCTCCTACAATAATTTTCTTAACTCCCAATCCTTTGAGCAAACTATTAAAACGCTCCCACCGATCGTATTC